>DATLQY010000794.1:0-18673 GCA_035534975.1 Pirellulales bacterium | reverse complement strand
GGCGACCAATCTTGACGCGACACGTATTCACCTGCCAGCCCGGTTGGGAAGACATCCTGCTCGCGGAATTGCGGGGTGTTTTTCCCGGTGCGAGAGAGGAGCTGATTGCCCATGGCTGGGTCGCCACCGAGCCCTCGTCGGCAGCGGACGCCGGCGTGCCCTGCGTCACATTCGCTGGCCAGTGTCTACCAGACGCCGTGCCCATCTCCGCCTCGTCGATTTCTCAATGGGCGGCGCAAACTACGGAGTGGATGGTCGAATCGCTCGGCGGGCACGACGGCCGATGGCGGCTGCACGTGTTCAACGTGCCTGTGCCCGCTGGGCCGGTTGGACCGGCACGCTGCCGGCTTATCGAAGCGGCCATAGCCGAAACGCTGCGGAAGAAACGTCGGAGGTTATGGCGCGCCTTGGTCGCCGAGCCGAACGCGCCGGCGACCTCGGACGAAGCCTTGGTGCAAGTGGGGTTGGTCACGGCCGGCACGGGCTATGGGTCGTGTTGCCTTCCAGATCGTTGGTCGGCCATGCGGCGCTGTGCCTCTCGGTTTGCCGGGGGTACCGTCACGATTCCGCCCGACCGACGTGCGCCGTCACGCGCATTCGCCAAGCTGGCGGAGGTTGAGATCCGCTTGGGCCGCCGGATCGCGGCGGACGAAACGTGCATCGACCTGGGAAGCAGTCCGGGCAGTTGGGCCTGGCTGGCGCTGGCTCGCGGCGCGAGAGTCACGGCCGTCGATCGCAGCCCGTTGCGCGCGGACCTCGTGCGGCACGCTCGGATGACGTTCATTCGCGGCGATGCGTTCCGCTACCGTCCGGCCGCGCCCGTGGATTGGCTATTGTGCGACGTGATCGCATTTCCCAGCCGGACGATCGAATTGCTGAGGATCTGGCTTACGCAGCGCTGGTGCCGGTGGTTCTGCGTGACAATCAAGTTCCGGGGCGCCGACGAGTACGGGTGCTTGCAGGAGATCAAGAGTTGGCTTGCGGCCCGTGGCGTCGAATTCTTCGTTCGTCGTTTGACGAGCAACAAAAATGAGGCGGTGGTATTTGGGTGTGTGGATTCGTCCATCCAAGCAAGACTCTGATGGACTCAACGATCGACCGGCGACACGATCTCGATCAACTCGACGGCGGGCACGCCGCTAAAATCGATCAACGCCGTACGGCCGTAGGTGACACCGGGCTCCTCAAGCCCGAACAGCCGTGTGAGGTCCGCACCCATCGCGATCCGCCAAAGCGAGCAGAGACGCACTTGGCGCAACACGTCGTGCCGGATCAGAATCCGGCCCAAAGGGGCGGCCTCGCTTTGGATCTCGTCGCGGACCGTGGGCGAAACGCACGCGAAATTGACCCGCATGATACCGAATTGCACGACCCGCCCGTCCGATTGCCGCTCGAGCAGGATTTTCCGCGCGTAATGCGTTGGCGTGATGCGCTTTTCGAGAACGCGCACGCGCACCGGGCCGTCGTGGAACTTCTCGACCGAGACCGTCATGTGAGAATCGTGGGCCAACAACTGCCGATAGGCGTCGGGCAATCCATCGGCGGACACTTCGGTGAAATCGCCGAGTGACTCGGGCGCGTCGTAAAACAAGCGCGACAACGTCGCAAGGTCGGGAGTCGGCATGGTGAGGGGTAAGTGGTGAGTGGTTGCAATTGCGCTCTGCTTGCCTGGCGGGTGAAGCCGATGGCGGGTTGCGGCGGCACCTGCCCCCAACCTCACACCCCTCACCCCTACCTCTTGCCGACCAACTCCAACGTCGTCACGACCACCTGGGGCGCGTCGACTTGCGGCCTTTCCAGCACAGTGTCGACCAGGTAGTAGAGCAAGCGCCGGAGCTCCTCGCCCTGGACCTCGTCGGCCACGGCCTCGGCGCGTTCTTGGTACTTGTCGACCAGCCGCGTGGCCTTGTCGAATACACCCGCGGCTTGATAAAGACGTCGCACGCGGGCAATGGTCTCTTCGTCGATGCGTCCCGAAGCGACCAGGGCCTTCAACTCGGCCCGTTGGGCCTCGCCGAGCGCCTCGAGAGCCAAAGCCCACAGCACGGTGGGCCGTCCGCCTAAGACGTCGCCTCCCGCCAGGAGCTTATTGTGGTCGTCGCCGCGCCAGTCGTTGAGGTCGTTGAGAATCTGGAAGGCAACGCCCAAGTGCCTGGCGAAGGGGCTTACCCAAGCGGCGCCGTCGCCGGAGGGACCCGCCAGCCGCAGTCCCGAGTAGAGCGCCGCTTCGAAGGCCGGGGCGGTCTTCAGGGCATAGATTTTCAAGGCATCGAGAGGCGCCAGCCGCTTGTCG
This sequence comes from Pirellulales bacterium, assembly GCA_035534975.1. Lineage (GTDB taxonomy): Bacteria > Planctomycetota > Planctomycetia > Pirellulales > JAICIG01 > DATKSN01. The sequence goes on along the minus strand of DATLQY010000794.1, from coordinate 16,380 downwards.
AGTGAATCGCGCCACAGCAATTCGGCCCCTTGACCCTCGGCAAGCTTCATGTGGGCGTCGGCCAGCCGGTCAAGGATGTCGGCGGCGGCGTCCGGTCCGATCGCGGCGGCGTCGCGGCTGATGAGTCGATAGCCCAGGCCGATCAGGTAGTCGCCCACGTTGATCGCCGTCGCCGCGCCGTACTTGCGGTGCAGCGTCGGCTCGCCATAGCGGAACTGGTCGTCGTCTTCGATGTCGTCGTGAACCAGCGAGGCCTTGTGAAACGTTTCGATCGACATCGCGGCCCGTTTCACCGATTGGGAGAGGTCCGCCAGCTTCTCGGCCCCCTCGGGCGACGTGCCGGCGCCGCCCGTCAGCGCGTCGTACACGGCCAAGGTAATGAACGGGCGCGAGTGCTTGCCTCCCTTCGATAGGAAGTCGTAAGCGATGGCTTCGGTGCCGGCGATGGGATCGAGCCCGGCGATCCCCTGGCCGTTGAGCTGGGCCAGCCTTGGGCCGCCGCGCAGTCGCGGGGCGAGACGCTCGAGTTCGGCAGGCTCGAACAGTCCGGCGGCGGAGCGCATCAGGTGTACGTAGGTTTTCGTTTGCAGGCGAGGAGCCGCGTGTTGGAGATTGATCATCTCCATCACCCAATCTTCGTCGACCGAAGTGTTGCGACAATCGCTCGACAGGAGCGGCACCGCCATGCAGGGGATGCCCGCCAGCAAGATCTTGTCGATCGCCTTCTCCAGCACGTTGAGGCAGGCCACGCCGCAGATCGCGTCGATATAACCGCCGACGATGATCTTGAGCACGATCGGCGAGCCTTCCGCCACCAGCACCTTGTATCCCAGGTCCTCGGCCCGGGTACGGAAATCGGCGATACTGCACGCGCCGCAGCGACGGCAATCCAGACCGTAGTCATCGTATTCGGCCGGGCACCCTTCGGCGTGCTTCAGGCAGTGGGGCAAGAGAAACAGCCGCCGCTCGTAGGGGACGCCCGCCACCTGCTCCCTCCAGAACGACGTGGCCAGCGTCACCATCGTCCAGCCCAGAAAGCCTTCGTCAAGACGCGCTTCGCCGAGCGTGCGGCGGGCGATTGATTCCAACTCGTCCTTGCCGATGGGACGCGATTTGTCGAGCCGCGCGGCCACCTCGACGCAGCGGGCGCGGAGAACCTCGCGCTGCGCTTTGGTTTCGGGTACGAGCTTGAGGTGGCTGGTGTTGCGGCGGCGCGGCTTCCGCGAAGACGCCGGCTCCGCGGAAGGGTCAAGCAGTGTTGGTTCGACGGGTGCGGTTGCCAATGTCGTGGTGCTCGATCAGCGTGCGGTGGTGGGTTCGGGACGCAAGGCGGGCCGGCGTTCCGTGAACGGACTCGGGCGAGGCAGCGCACGAGAGAGCGCGGAAACCGTGAAAATCAGCGGGTATAGGGCCTCATAATACCACAACTTCGCGAAGTAGAAACCTATCGGCGAACTTTCGTCGTGCTGGCCGGCTTCGACCGCCTTGACGAGCCAGGCAAGTCCTTTTTCCACAATGCTTTGCGATGCGCCCGCGGGCGCCGCCCCAAGCAGTGCCTCCACCGCCAAAGCCGTCTCTTCGACGCCCGAGCGCCCTCGCTGGTCGAGCGACGCACCGCCCCAACCTCCATCTGAGTTCTGCGACTTCGCCAGCCATGTCAATCCTTGTTGGCCGGCCGGGCAGGCGAATCGGCCATAATCGCGGTAGGCCAACAGCACACGCGCCGTGCCGTACACCGGGTTGGCTTCGCGCGGGTGGTGCTGGTTGCCAAACCAAAGCGGGTGCCAACTTCCATCGGACTGTTGCTGGCGTGCCAAAAACTCAAAGCCGCGATGAACAGCCACGCTCAATCGATGCTCCCATACCGCTTGACCGCCTTGAGCCACCGGGGGGCTTACGCCCCCCGCTCGCCAATCCGGAAGCGCAGGTTCGCCGTGTGCTAGTGGTGCCGCCTCGCCCGCAGTAACGCCGGTCCAGACACGCAATGCCCGCAAGACGTGGGCCGTCAGATCAGTGCCGCTACGGTCGAACGGCAATTTGCCCCAGCCCCGGCAAAACGTTGGCCATCCACCGTTGGAGTTTTGAAGGTCGAGCAACCATCCGACGCCGGCCGCGGCCGCGCTATCCAAGCAGGCAAGCTCGGTGTCGGTTGCGCCGTTGGCGGCGCGCGATTGACGTACCCACTCAAGAGCCAACAGCGCGCCGGCCGTATCGTCGGCGTCGGGCACCGAGCCGCTCAGATCGCTCCACCCCCAGCCGCCCGGGGCAGCGCCCGTGTACGGATGGACGTCACGGCACTGGCAGTTCAAGAGCCAATCGACGCATTCATCGCCGAGTACGGCGTCGAGCCCGTCCGTACCTTCGGCGGCCAGCGCCTGGATCGAGAGTGTCGTGACCCACGTGGCCAGGTTCGTATCGATGGGCCACGACCCATCGGCCCGCACCGAACGGACCAGGAAATCGACACCGCGCCGCGCAACGGGGTGGCGCGACTGGCCGGTGCCGGCCAGGCTCATCACCACGAAGCTCGTCAAAGGTGTCGCTTCCAGGAACCCTCCGCTGGCGGGCTGCAACTCGTCGAGCACTCGAAGACTTTTGTCGATCGATAGCCCGCGCACCAACCGGGCCAGAGGGTTACGCGGCTTGCGGTGGAAGTAGCGCGCCTGCCCGATGGCCACCAAGGCGGGAATCGCGTAGCTGACCACCGGCAGGCGGAGAAACCGGTACAACGATTGCGGCAAACATGCCAATTCGAACGGCAGGGGCGAAACCTCGCGCCAGGGCACCAGCCCGGCCAATGCGCAGTTGGTCAGAATCGGGACGGCAAACGTCTTGTCCTTGCCGTAGCGGCGACGCAAACCGGCAATGCCCCCTTGCGACTTGATGTAGGCATCGGCTCGCTCGAGCATGTTCGGCCGATCGGCCGGCACACAAGTGAGTTGAAACGCCGCACGCACGAGCATCGTCGTGGCGATGTTCGAAAGGCTGCGGTCGGTGTCGCCCCAGCCTCCATCGGCATTCTGCGCATCGGCCAGCCAACTCAGCCCGCCGACGATCAACTCGCTGAGCTTTCCCTCATCGTCGGCGGCGTGCCGCGCGGGACCAATGGTTGCCGGAACATGGCGGCGCACCAGGGCCAGCGCGCTGACGGCGGTGGCGGTGGAAAGGGCGGAACTCGAAAGTTCGCCGACCCAATGCCCCGTGGGCCCGCGACGGGCAAGCAAGTCGCGGCGCGCGGCTTGGGCCGCCCTCTGCAATCTGTCCGATTCGACCATGATGGTTCCAAGTGTACGTGGCCCCAGGGCGCCTGTCGAGCGGCTACCTCGCACAATTCCACCATTTTGACGGGCCTGCCCTGGGAATTCGTTCGCTCATCACGGCTGCCGTGATGCAGTGGGCCGGCATCGAGAAGGATGGCCGAACTCAAGGCGTGCTCCCTTCGTCGCATTCCGCGAAGATGATTCGCTCACCGGTCGCTTTCCGGTTGGCGTTGAGTGCGTGGCATAAATCGTACCCCTCCGGAAACGGCGGTGCAGTCGCCATGACCGCGTACATCTCATCCAGGGACTGGGCTCGCTTGATCCGCGCCGCGTAATCTTGCTCCGCTGGAGTCGGCGGACGCAATGACGGTTTGCCCGGGTTCGTCGTGGCGATCGTCAAATCCACCGTCTCACCCTCGGCAAGGGCGAGCGGCCCAATCGGGCGAAGAACGCCGCCTTCATAGAGGGCCCGGATCATGAGTGTCATCAGAAATTCCTCCCCGATATCGAGTCTGCCTTTGTCGTATCATACGCCCCGTTGGTGGGAGATAGCAGGCGAAAACGAATCTTCCGGGGTAGCGCGGTATCGCCCATTCAGGGCTAACGGCGTTCCATGGCGGCCGGTCCCACGGCTTCGCCCTTTTGATTTTTGGCCCCTTGCTGCAGGTGTCGGCCGGCGCCATGCGCGGACCCCGCTGGCGGTCTCAGCGTAGCCGCAACGCGGCGTCATTCGATCGCCCAGCGGCGCAACCCTGGAAATTCGTTCCCTCAACACCGATGAAAGCCCCAACGGGGAGGCACCGGTCGACCGCCGTCGCGACGTTGTCGATCGGATTGAAGCACGCCGAGTGCGCGACCCCGGCGCGGTCCGCCAACGCCCGACGGTAGCGAAAAATCGGTCGATGATTTTCATTGGGCTCATCGGGCGTCTTCAACAGACGCTCAACAGTCCAACGTCAAAAGTGATCGGATGACTTTGCCCATGGCCAATACGGCTTCCACCGGTAGACGGTCCGGGTCGCGGCAGCCATCGATTTGGACATCGTCCGCCAGTACGAACGGGCAGCCGTGACAAACAACCGCCGATTTGCCCCTTTCGTACTTCCAACGGAGCACGGGATGGTCCCAGCACTGCTCTGCGGACCGATCCGGAGCCGGGAGTCACCGAGCCCTTCCAAGCCAACAGTGCAGTTCGACGCTTTGACCGAGCTGACCAAGTGTTGCCCGGCAGCTCGATCGTGTTCACCGGCGGCTCCGACGTGGCCGGCGTCGCCCAGTCCCTCAATCGGCGTCACAACGGCCGACTGGGCAGAACCGCAGAACGAAAAATGAGTGGAAGACGGGGCGAACAATGGCTACGATTCGCTTTGTGCCGCATCGTCCGACGGTCTACGGGTACTACAACGGGCAGATTGTCCTGTTTTACTCGCAGACGTACCCGGTGCATCCCTACAACCCGTTCCGGCCGTTCGACTACGGATACTACGGCTGGTGATGCTGACCGCTGAAGTCGCCCGGCTCCGACGGCCCGTACTGTCGGAGCCGTTCTTTTGGATGGGCAGCAGCCCGACACGGCGTTTCGTTCAGTTTGATCGTTGTTTAATTCGTGCCTGCCGCGGCCTTTGAGCCGTGACAGGCAGACATCAAGGAGAAAAACGATGGATGCTTTTGCTACTTTGGTCGGTGTGGCATGGGGCGTCTGCGGGGCTGCCGCCGCCTTCATGTCCGGCAAACCCGGGCTTTAGAGAATCACGATTTGGATGGGGCCGCTTGCCTTCCTTCTGTTTCCACCCGGCGGGAATGATTGAAGACGCAAGCCAGCCTCCGGCGGCGTGGCACCGGCAGTCGCGGCCGACTTGGACTCGCTCTCGATCGACGAGCGCGTGGGCGGCAAGAAACTGGCTGGGCAGCACTACGGCCGTTACGGCCAGTGAAAATTGCCCGCTACAACGCCCCGGCTCCGACGTGTTCCTGCTTTCGGAGCCACCACGACGATGAAACGCGAAAACGTCTCATTCCAGGCCGCGTGCAGATTAACTCGCCGCGTCCGGCGGCATATTGTCGCGAACCCATCGGCGGAATTCGCGGAGCAGGGCGTTCTCGCCCATGGCATCGTACTTGGCCAGAAACAAATCGAGGTCGGCGGGTGAAAGACGAGGAAAGTTCCGGCTTCGTGCGATCGGCTGGTATTCGCCGTCGCTCCTCAATGACAAGAATGTCAACCGTTCGCCGTCGCACCGCCAGACTTCGGGGATGCCCAATGTCGCGTAGATGGGTAGCCGCCTGGACGAACTCGCGGAGATATCGATTTCCACGGCCAGGTCGGGGGGAGTGGCCGGATCGAATTCCCGTTGACCGCGCACGGCGGACTCGTGGCGAATGTGGTAGATCTCATCCGCTTCAGCGCCTCGGCGCGACGTTTCGCTGCGCATCGTGGTCGATCCGCCGCTGCGCATCTCCATTCCCAATTCCTCGGTGAGGACTCGAACCAGACCGTGGATGAACCGGCTCAAGAGCTCGTAAAAATAGGAAGGCGCCGTGATTTCAAGCGTCCCTTGGTCGTAGGTCAGTCGGATAGGCCCTTCGCCGTTCGCCTTCGACAGCGACAAGTAGGTCTCCCAAGGGACGTGGTAGAAGACGATCCGTTGCTCGGCATTCGCGGTAGTGTTGCGTTCAGCAGTGGCCATGGCGCGATTTCTGGTCCTTTTTCAGCCCGAACCTGGATTGTATCATAGTTGGGTGAAATATGAACCACGGTTACACGTCGTTCTCCATCAGCCGGAGATCCCCCACAACACGGGCGCCGTGGGTCGCACTTGCGTCGCGGTCGGGGCCAAGCTCTGGCTCGTTCGGCCGCTGGGCTTCCGAATCGACGATTACTACCTCCGACGCGCCGGACTCGATTACTGGGAACACCTCGAATGGGAAGCCGTCGACGATTGGACCGACTTGGTCGCGAAGCTGCCACGACGGCAACCCTGTTTCTTCAGCAAGACCGCCGAGCGGAGCTACACCACGGTTCGCTTCCAACACGGCGACGTGTTCGTGTTCGGCAACGAGTCGAGCGGACTTCCGCCGAGCCTGATCGAGGCCAATCGTCCGCGGTTGCTGCGAATTCCAATCCGGTCCGAAGCCCGCAGCTTGAACCTCTCGAACTCGGTCGCGATCACTGTGTTCGAGGCGATGAGGCAATGGGGAGAGTGGTCGAGTAGTGAGGGGTGAGTGGTGGAGTGGTGAGGTGTGCGGCGTTGGTCAACCCCATGGATCGACTTGATGGACAGCGGTGAAGACAGTCGATACAAACTGAATGACTTCGAGCTGTATACGTACTCGTTCCCACGCTCCGCGTGGGAATGCTTCTTCGGACGCTCCGCGTCCTCGTCGAGCGATCATACCGTTTGGCGCCAAAGGGCCGCGGAGCGGCCAGCAGGACGTTCCCACGCGGAGCGTGTATACGAGACAAACAAATGACAACTGACAAATGACCAAGGACCAAGGACCAAGGACCAAGGACCAGTTCTAATGCCCTCCATTCAGGTCTCGATTTTGACCGATTTCGCAACTGAACTCCTCGCCGCCGGCGGCGTGGGCCGCGACGAAGCGCGGCTGGTGGCCGCCAGCCTGGTGGGCGCCAATCTGCGCGGGCACGACTCGCACGGCGTGATGCGCATCCCCTCTTACCTCGACACCGTCGCCAAGGGCGAGGTCGTCCCGGGCGCCAAGTTCATGGTAGTCCGTGAGTCGACAACGACCCTGGCGGCCGACGGCGGTTGGGGTCTTGGCCAGACGCAGGCGCGGAGGCTGATGGAACAATTGATCGCCAAATGCCGCTTGGCCGGCACCTGCGTCGGAACGCTGATCCACGCGGGCCACATCGGCCGCTTGGGCGAATACTGCGAGCAGGCTGTGGCCGCCGGGCTGGTTTCGATGATCATGGTCAACACCCACGGCCATAACTGCCGTGTCGCCCCGCCCGGCGGCAAGGCGCCGCGGCTTGGCACCAATCCGTTGGCATTTGGTGTGCCTCATGGCGACGAGCCGCTGGTGCTCGATTTCAGCACGAGCGCCACGGCCGAGGGGAAAGTGCGGGTCAAGAAATTCGCCGGCCAGAGTTGCCCTGACGGCTGGCTCCTGGATGCCGATGGCCGACCGACCAACGACCCCAACAGGCTGTATGCGAACCCGCCCGGCACGATACTTCCGATGGGTGGACCGCAGGCGTACAAGGGGTTTGGGTTGGGGCTGATCGTCGAGATTTTCGCGGGGGCGCTGTCGGGCGGGGTTACGATCCGCGAGAAGCCGATCAATCAGAATGGCAACTGCGTGTTCATGCTCGCGCTCGACCCGGCACACCTGGGTGGGGCCTCACATTTTGCCGCCGAGGTCACTCAACTCGTCGCCTTCATGCGCGGCTGCCCACGCGTCGATGGGTGCGACGCCATTCAGCTCCCGGGCGACCCCGAGCGACGCGTAAAGGCCCAGCGTCAAGCGGGGGGAATCCCTCTCGACGAGGGAAACTGGTCGCAGTTAACGGCTTTGGCGAAGAAGCTGGGGGTGGATATTCGCGAACCGACCTGAGCCGCCAGCCGGAAACTGGCGACCCGTTGGTGGGCCGGCGCTCGCTTCGCGATCTTGTCCCACCCTACGGCCCCCTACGGCCTGGGCCCCCACGAACGATCGTTCCGCGTCGATCGTGACTGGACGGTTACGATCCGCTTGCAATTCGTCAATTTCCCGCCACCAATTCCAGCTTCGTCTCCGCCACGACGGGCGGTTCCGATTGCGCGGTGGCCCGCACGACCAACGGCATGTTCAGCGGACCGATCGCGTGAGCGAAATGCAACCGCAACGACGCCCGTTCCTCGCTAGGGGCAAGCAGCACCGGCTCGGCGCTGATGCCGACGATGTGCGAGGGCACGATCAGCTCGATCCGCACCGGAACTCGCACGGTCGCGTCGCGGGCCAGGCGCAGTGCGACCTCAACCTCGCTGTCGGGCCGGGCGACGAGCGAGGCTTCGTCAGGACGCAGCGACAACGGCCCCGGACCGACCAGGGCCACGATCTGCTCGTTCTGGTTCTGCGACGTGAAACTCACCGTGTGCTGGCTGCCGTCGTCGTCGACGATGACGCCCACAGCCATCACGCAGGAACGGCTGGTCCGCGCCAACTCCATCCAAGGGGGCAAGTAGACGGGATAATCGCACTCAGTCGCGCCGGCGGGCACTGTGGTGCTCGAACCGTTCACACCTTGCAGGTGCCGCATCTGACGATCGGCCATCCGCACCACCAGCGGTCCGTCGTAGCCGCCACGATCGATCTTGTAGTGCCGGCGATAAACGCTTCCGCGGGGAACGAACGTGATGTCGTAGCGGCCGACCACCTTGAACGGCGTCGGCATCGACACGGCCAAGAGCACGTTGTCGATTTCCAATTCGTTCGGCGGCGCGGCCAGGCCGCCTGCGGCGGTGGCCATGAGCGCGGTGCGCGTGACCGGCTTTTCGGCGATTTCGGCCGTGCCGCGAACCATGATCCGCGCCGTGCGTATCCTGGCGTTCTTCTCAGCGGCCAGCGTCAGTTCCACTTGCGGCTGATTGGCGGGGACCTCCGCGGTGGCCACGGTCACGCCTTCAGGCAAACCGGCCACGTCGAGCTTGATAGCGCCGGCAAACCCGCCCAACCGCTCGGCCGTCACCCGCAGCTTCGCCTGGACGCCGCGGTAGAGCGTGACCGCGTCGGTCGCGAAGTTCAAACGGAAATCGGGCACCGGCGCGGGAGCGATGCGCAAGCGGTAGGCGAAGGACGGGCCGCCGCGTGATTGAAAAGTATCCGAGACCTGAATTGTGTACGTCGTGTCGGCCGATGCGCCGATTTGCACGCTCGTCGCCTCCTTGGCGCGGGCCAGTTCCTTGCCCGCGGCGTCGAAAACGACCAGCTCCGCCTCGAGCGGCGAGCCGAGACGGCCGGCGCGCAGGTCGACGTCAAGCGGTTGACCTCGTTTCATCGCGATCGCCCAACAATCGACGTCGCCCGGCTTGCCGATACGGCCGTTGAACACGGCGGGCACCGCTTGCGGTGAAACCTGCGCGGCCACGTCGTTTGGCTCCAATTCGAGTTGCTCGGGCAAATCGTCGAGCTCGATCGCAAATGCGTTGGTCGGCCTGCCTGCCAGGTCGAGGCGGTGGCGGTAGTACCGTGGCCCATCGGCCGGCAGGGCGATTGCGACCGGTTCGGCGGGCAATGCCTGGCCCGACAGCTCGAACCGCGTGGGGGCGCCGCGCCGGCCTCCCAAAGGGTAAACCCGTTCGACGTGCGGCCCGTTCGTAACGGTCAGCCGGTAGACGAAATGTTGCAGGCCGCTGAAATTGACGTCGTGAATCCGCAGTGTGTAGGTCCCGTCGGTCGGTGCCGTCACGCGCACCAGGCAGTCGCCCGCCAACGAACCGGTGTCCTCAGCCAAGGGCTTGCCCATCGGATCGACGAGCACCAGCCGGGCTTCGAGCGGGTAGCCGAGCCGGGCCGAGTGGACCTCGGCGCGGATCGCCTCGCCCTTCCGCGCGGCGAACGACCATTCGTCGACGTCTTCGCGTGGAAAGATGCGGCCGTTGATCGTCACCGGTAGTGTGACCGGTACGGGTATGGCCTCCCCCGCGACCTCTTTTTCGATCACTTCGGGCCACTCGCCGACGACGAACCTCATGGCCGGCGTGGCGCCCTGCGACGTCGCCAGTCGCCAATAGCGAAGGCCCGGCGCCGAGTCGGGGGCGATCGCCATGGCGCCGGCGTAGTCCTTGGGGTAGTCTTCCTTCTGCTGCGAGAATGGCAAAGGAATGATCGGGCCTTCGAACCAGACCGTTTCCGTGGGCGTGATCCGCGGCGATGCCGACACACCCGGTCCGATCAGCTCAAACGCCGCTCCGTCGTGCAGGCAGAGACCCCCCACGCGGAACTCGACTTGCGTGCCCCTCTGACCGCCGGCCGGAAAGATATAGCTGGCCGCGGGCTCGTCGGCGCGCGCGGCTCGGGCGGACAGTAGAAAGCAGACGGCGGCAAGACGGAACGTAAATCGGGAAAAGGGGAAGAGGGGAAAAGGGGAAGAGGCGAGCGATCGCGGATCGCGGATTGCGGATTGCGTATTGGGGGGCAGGGTCCGACGTCTGCTGTCACTTGTCGTTCGCATCGGCTTCATCCTTCATCCTTCATCGTCAAATCAACTCATGTATTAGCCGGCCGTCGTTGGCGAGCTTCACCGGACGGCCTTCCGGCGTGTAGAACTCGTCCTGTGGGTCGATGCCCAGCAGGTGGTACATCGTGGCCGAGAGGTCTTCGGGACCGTAGGGGTTTTCGGCTGGCTTTTCCGCCCGCGCGTCCGACTTGCCGACGACCATGCCCCCCTTCAGGCCGCCGCCGCCCAGCGCGACGGTGAATGACGGGCCCCAGTGGTCGCGCCCGGCGTTGCCGTTGATCCGCGGCGTGCGGCCAAATTCGCCTGTGACCATTACCAACGTCGTGTCGAGCAGGCCCCGGTCGGCCAGATCGCGGAACAAAGTCGACAGCGCCGAGTCGAGGTAAGGGAGCAGTTCTTTCTTGAGCGTGGCGAAGTTGTTGTCGTGCGTGTCCCAATTGGTGTGTTCAACGGTCACACAGCGCACGCCGGCCTCGACCAGCCGCCGGGCCATGAGGCACGACTGGCCCAACGTGTGCCTGCCGTATTCATCGCGTAGGGCGGCGGGCTCAGACTGGATGTCGAAAGCCCGCTTGGCCTCGGGCGAGGTCATCAGGTCAAAGGCCCGAGAGCGGAAGGCGTCGACCGTGGCCGCGCGGCGGTTGGCCTTGGCTTCTTCGCCCCGCTGGAAGCGGTCGACCCGCGCCAGCAAATCGCGGCGCGAGGCGACGCGATCGGCCTCGAGCACCAGCGGCGGCACGATGTCGGGCACGGCGAAATCGGGGGCCGCCGGGTCGGCCTCGATCACGAAGGGTTCCGCGGCCGGACCGAGGTAGGCCGCCCCACCGCTCTCGTGCATCCTCGGCACGCAAACGTAAGCCGGCACCGAACCTCGCGGACCCAGCTTGCGCGCGACGATCGAGCCGTGCGACGGCCGTTGGTTGTTCGGCTTGATGCTTGGATTAAAACCGGCCAGCGGATGGTAGCCGGTGAGCATGTAATGATCGGCCGCGCCGTGGTCCGAGTTGCGGTGACCGAACGAGCGAATGAGCGAGAACTTGTCCATCTGTCGCGCGACACGGGGCAAATGCTCGCCGACCTGAATGCCTTCGACGTTGGACGCGATCGGGCTGAATTCGCCGCGGAACTCGGCAGGGGCGTCGGGTTTCATGTCGAAGGTATCGATCGTGCTTAGCCCGCCCTTAAGATAGAGGATCAAGAGCGAGACGTTCCGTTTGTCGGCCGCCGGCCTGGCCGGTTCGGACGCGCCCCGCGCCTGGGCCGCCAGCAGCCCGGCCAACGAAAAACTCGCGCCGAACAGCCCGGCCGAGCCCACGCGGAGCAAATCGCGGCGGTGAATTCCATCGCAGAAGGCATGATTGTGGCCCATCGTCGTCTCCCTTTGGCGTAGGTGGGGCAGGTTTCTAACCTGCCGTAGACTTCTCTCATTCCCACGCTGGAGCGTGGGAACGCCTCTTCGGCCGCCCCGCGGCCCCGACACCCTGGCGTACCTGTTCTCTCGTTCCCACTCTCTGTGTGCGGGAATCACCGGGAGGCTTACGCCCCCCGCTCGCCTTGTTCGCTAACACCCCCGCTCGCCCGTCAATGGTTGAATATGAATTCTAACGAGTTCAGCATGCTCCATGCCAGATCTTCCGCGGCGCGGCGACGCTGGCCTGTCCGAGCGGCCAAGTACGTAACGGCCAATTGCCGCTCGTCGTCGTTGGGGAAACGGTTGTAAAACGTGAGGTAAAGCTCCTCGGCCAATTTCCCGTCGTCGGCATTCGACTCGACCAGCCGTTTGACCTGCCCTCCTTCATGGCTCAGCTTGGCGTGAATCTCGGGCGAATTGAGAAAATGCAGCACCTGGGCCACGCTCGCCTCGCCGTTGCGTTCGCACTCGCATGCCGTTTGCCGCACCGGCCGCCCGAACAGCTTGAGGAAATAGTGCCCCACGCCGCTGTCCCAAAGTTGAATGGCGCGGTAACCCCCGGCCACGCCCATGAATTTCTCGCGCACTCCCGTCGTCTGGCAAACCGCGTCGAGCAGCACTTCGGCGTCGATCCGCTTGAGCAGCGCGCGAGAGTAGTTCTGTTCGTCGCGCTGGTTCGTTTCGTTCGGCTGGCTCGACAATTGGTAGGTTTGCGAGGCGGCGATGGCCCGGATCAAGGCCCGCATGTCGAAGCCGCTTTCCACCAGGCGGCCGGCCAACGCGTCGAGAAGTTCGGGGTTGCTGGGTGGATTGGTGGCCCGCACGTCATCGACCGGCTCGACCAGGCCGCGGCCAAGATAATGGGCCCAAACGCGATTGGCCATGTTCCGCGCGAACCAGGGATTGTCGGGCGAAGCCAGCCATTGCGCCAGCGACTCGCGGCGGTCGCCCGGCGGCAACTCGTCAGGTGCTGCAGTACCCAAGGCATGAGCGCGAACGGTCTCTGCCGTGCGCGGGTGTTTCGTCTCGGGGTTGCCGGCGGCGAAAACCACTTCGCCCCGCGTCGCCGTCTTTCGTGCGAGAGGGGCGAAGAAGTCGACCATGCCGTAGTAATCGGTCTGGCTCCAACGGTCGAACGGATGATGGTGACACTCGGCGCAGGCGATCCGCACGCCCAAAAACACCTGCGACAGGGTGCTCGCCATCTCGCCCGGCTTCTGCACGACCTTGTAGAAATGGGCCTGCGGCGCCTCGGCCAGCGGCCCTTCGGCCAGCACGACCTCGCGAGCGAAGTGGTCGAGCGGCTTGTTGGCCGCCAGCCCGTCGCGAATCCATTTGTAATAGGCGTAAGCGCCGCGGTGCCCCAGTGCCACCCGGTCGACCCGTAACAGGTCGGCCCATTTCAAGGCCCAGTAATCGGCGAATTCGGGCCGTTCGAAAAGCTCGTCGAGCAAACGTGCTCGTCGGTCGGGCCGCGGATCGCCGAGGAACCGCCTCGCCTCGGCCGCCGTGGGGAGCGTACCGATCGTGTCGAGATAAACGCGCCGCATGAACTCGGCGTCGTCGGCAGCCGGCGACGGGGCGATGTTCAGCTTCCGCAGCTTGGCCGACACCAGGCCGTCGATGAAATTCGCTTCCGCCAAAGGCGCATAGCCGTTCGTCGCGCCGTCGCGTGGGACGATTGCCTCGAACCGATCGACTTCTCCCATGAAGCTGGCCATCACGGCCACCTGGCCGGGCACGCCGCCCGCCGTGATCAGCCCCGCTTCGTCGACTGTGGCCAGCGCGTCATTGTTTGTTTGGAAGCGGGTCAGGCGAGTCACATCGACCTCGCGGCCGTCGCTGTAGCGGGCAACGACGCGCAGTTGCTGCCGGCCGCCCATCGGCAGTAGTCGCTCGCGGGGCGTGACCGTAACGCTTGCGACCCGAGGATCGTCGGCGTCGCCAAAGCGCAGGCCCGATTCGATCCAACCTCGCAGGATTTCATACTCGCGCGAATCGAGCGCCAGTCGCACCCCGCCTCCGTGCGGCACGGCACCCGTCGCTTTCCGCAACAACAGGCTGCGTTCAGCCGAGGCCGGAAACACGCGCCGTCCGCGATCGTGCATCGTCAGGGCCTGGTAATCGGCGGCGGGGTCGAAGCCGAACACCGAAAGCTTGAAACCATTTTGCCCCTCGGCCTTGCCGTGACATCCCGACGAGTTACAGCCGAAGCGACTGAGCAGCGGCACCACGTCGTTTTCGAAGTTGAATTGCCGCGTCTGGCCGCTCCCCGCGACGGTGCAAGCCACGCGCCGCGTTTGGCCGGCGACTTCCACCTCCACTTCGCCCTCCCCGTCGGCCAGTCCGCGTACTTCCCCTTGCGATGATACGTCCATGACATCCCCGGCAAGCGAACGGAACGTGGCTTGCTCGGTTAGATCGACTTCGCGGCCGTCGGAGCGGCGCCCATGAACCAGGATCGAATAGATCGCGCCCGGCCCATCCAGTCGGATTGCCGGCGGGTCGGCCACGATCTCGACAATTGCCTCCTCGGCGGCGGCATGGCCCGACAACGACGCCGCAGCAGCGAGCGCGAGGCTCCAGACCAGGGGCATACACGGCGGGCGGGGCATCGGAAGTCCGGCGTCGGTTACTGGGCGGGACCGGAAGGCGGGCACACATCAAAGTATACACATTTGCTGAGCGGTTCGCCAGCACGGTTCGAGGAGGCCAGCCCAAGCCGCGCTGGGCGGCGATTCTTGCCATTGGGACATTTGCGGGGAATATCGAACCCGCTGAGGGCATCTTGTATACTTCGAGCGGCTGAAAATGAGACCTTTGCAACGAGGACGATGCAGCGATGGCCGACAAAACGCCGCCTGATGATGCTGCATTAGCACACGCCGACCAGGCGGTCGCTGCCAGGCCGTGGCAATTCAGCCTGCGGGCAATGATGGCCTTCACGGCGGCCGTGGCTGGCGTCGTGTGGCTGGCGACGATCAAGGGGGCGGGGGTATTGGTGGTCGTTGCAGGGCTAACGGTATCGATGCTCAACTGGCGGGGCGCGCTGGCCGGGTGGCAGCGGCCGGAGCGTTGCGGACGGCCGATCAAATTAGGCTGGCTGCTGCTTGCGATTTCGCTTGTCTTGCCATCCGTGCAAGGTTGCAACGAACAGGTTTTAGGCTGGGAGGTAGCTTGGGTGTGCGCAAGCACAGAAATCGAAGTCATCCGAAACGGCATTACCAACGGGTTCGACACCGATGACAGTAAGGGCGCGCTCAAGGACATGCTTGAAGTCGTCTTCATGACGCTCATCAACCTAACGAATCTTTTGCTATTCGCCTTGCCATGGTTTCTCGTGTTGTTGCGGCGCGGCCGCGGGCAATGTTACGCTGCCATCCTGTCGTGCGGCGCGACGGCCGCGTGGACGGCGCCGGTGCCCGATGCCGGTGGTTTGTTAGTTGGATATTACGTATGGTGTCTCGGGCAGCTCATGGTCCTTTCGGCGGCGCGGCTCGGCCCGCGCACCTTGGCCGCGATGATGTTGGTTGCATTTGTGCGCGTATTCTTGTGGCCTGAACCGTAAATTCATTCCTATGATCATGCTGACAACCACCGTTCTGCTTGGTTCACTATTGTGCGTCACAGTGGAAAACACGACCGTCGCCCAACCGCCACGGGTCGAAAAGGAAGATCAAGATCAGGACGCCGGACCTACGCAAGAGACGCTCGGCAAGCCTCGCTCGCCAAGGAACCCGCCAATGGAAAAGAGTTTCAAAGGGCCGTTGCCGGAGCTGACGACCGAGCAAACCGCGATCAGTGAGGAGCTGCGCCGCGACGTGGATGTTCTGGCCAACAAGATTGGCGAACGTAACTTGGGCAAATACGAGAAACTCGTCGAAGCCGCCGACTTCATCGAGGAATCGTTGCACGAGGCGGGCTACGAGCGGGTCGAGCGGCAGGGCTACGACGTCAAGGGCCGCAACTGCGACAACCTCGTAGTCGAGTTGCCCGGCGGCGAGCATGTCGACGAAATCGTCGTCGTCGGCGCTCATTACGACTCGGTCGTGGGCACGCCCGGCGCCAACGACAACGGCAGCGGAACGGCAGCCATGCTGGCCCTGGCCCGCCGCTTCGCCTCGCGCAAGTGCGGGCGGACGCTGCGATTCGTGGGCTGGGTCAATGAGGAGCCGCCCTACTTTCAGTCGAACACGATGGGGAGCGTGGTCTATGCCCGGCGGTGCCGGCAGCGGAAGGAAAAGATCGTCGCGGCGATAAGTCTGGAGACGATCGGCTACTACAGCGACAAAAGGGGAAGCCAAAAATACCCGCCCCCTTTGAGTCTGCTATTTCCGTCCGAGGGCAATTTCATCGGCTTCGTCAGCGACGTCGCCAGCCGGCCGCTGCTCGACGAATTCGTCTCGTCGTTCAGGCGGCACGCGAAGTTCCCCAGCGAGAAGGCCGCGCTCGACTCGAATCTGCCGGGCGTCGGCTGGTCGGACCACTGGTCGTTCTGGCAGGAAGGATATCCGGGCATGATGGTT
>DATLQY010000793.1:0-2399 GCA_035534975.1 Pirellulales bacterium | reverse complement strand
ATAATGCGGGTGGTACTGGCTGGGCACTCCGAACTTGTCGGAGAGAACGTTAAGCGAGCCAACCAACTCGCCCTTGCGGCCCTGCTGATCGACGAGGCAGTTCAAACCCTTGGCCACATGGCCGGAATAGAGCTGTTCGTTGAAGTCGTAGTGGCCCCCTGCCTGCAAGGCAAGCAGCGCCAGGCCGGTCAACGCCGCCTCGTAGGCTCCGCCCGGGGCGCCTTCGCAGACGTGCTGTTTTTCGCAGCGCGAGTCTGGGCTGTGCCCCAGGCAATCGGGTCCCCAATGGCCGTCTTCCATCTGGTGCCTGGCCAGCCACTCCAATCCCATGCCGACCGCCGTTTCCGAAGTCGGCGTGCCGCCCAACTGGGCGACCCATTCCTCGCGTTTCGGAGCGGTCCGCAGCGAGTAGAGCCCCAACGCTTCCGGAGGCGAGGTCGTGTCGCCCGAGGGTTCGCCTTCACCGTCCAATGACTCGGCCGGCGGGGCCTTGGACGAGCTCGCATCGTCGGCCTGTTCGTTGGGGAGAGACTCGCCATCGTGGCCCTCAGGGGCCGCACCGTCGTCATTCCCTCGGTCAGGCTGAGAATCCTGGCCGGCGGGGGATTCGTCGTGCCGCGCCTCTGAATTGGTGGGACCCTTCTCAGAGGGGTTGGCACCGCTCCGCGCCACGTCTCCGTTCCGCGCCACGGCGGCGTTCCGCCGCCATGCCGTGTAGCCGGCCCAAGAGCCGAAGCCAAGAAGCACCAATAGCGACAGGACGAACACCAACCAGCGCCGATCACTCGCCTCAGCCGGCGAGCGCGACTCGCTGGCTCGGGCTGCCGGCGCAACCGGTGTATGGGCCGCCGGAGCTGGCCCGCGCGGGTTTGGACTTTTCGCCGTGGGTTTAGATGGAGTCGGGCTGGCCGGCGGCCGGGCCGTAGGGGTCACAGGCCGCGCGGGTGTCGGCGCCGGCAATTGCGACGCGCCTGGCGAACCCCGCACGGGTCCCGGAGGCGGCGGTCGCCGAATCGGCGCCTTCGCCGCCGCGCTTGGAGCGGAGAGCGGCTTTCCGCAATTCGGGTGCGGACACACCGCTGCCTGGTCTGGCACGGTACGGTGACAAGCAGGGCACGTCTTCACGTTCGCGCCTTTCTCGGCATGGCGCCGATCATTAGATCCCAGAATTACCGCCCGGTAGCGGAACTCGTAAGAGTTCCGATTTCGCCTCGCCAACGTCGGAATTCTCACGAATTCCGCTACCTACTTTGACTGTAATGGATCGTGCGGCCCGGCTCAATCGCCAGGCGCCATCACTTCCCATCCAATCGGCCGTAGCGCCGCAGTTGCGGCCAGCCGATCGCCACGGCCGCCACCACCAACAACGTGCCGATGCCGCCGGAAACGACCGACACGACGGGCGTCGTAAGCTGGGCGACCAGTCCGGACTCGAAGCCGCCCAATTCGTTCGAGGCGCCGATGAACAGGCTGTTCACCGCCGAGACGCGTCCGCGCATCGCGTCGGGCGTAAGCATCTGTACGAGCGTGTGGCGAATCACGACGCTGACGAAGTCGAACGCTCCGGTCAGAAAAAGCATCGTCAGCGAAAGCCAATATGAACGGGAAAGGCCGAAGACGATGGTAGCCGCGCCGAACCCAACGACCACCCACAGCAGCGTGCGCCCGGCGCGCTCGAATGGGGGGCGGTGCGCCAGGACGACCGACACCAGGAACGCACCCGCGGCTGGCGCGGTCCGCAACCACCCTAGTCCTTTGGAACCGACGTGCAAGATGTGCTCGGTGTAGATGGGCAAGAGCATGACGGCGCCGCCGAGCAGCACGGCGAACATGTCGAGTGTCATGGCGGCCAGGATGACCTTGTTTCGCCAAACGAAATTCATCCCCGCGACGAATGGCCGTTGGTCGCCGTGCCGCGCTTGCGATGGTTCGAAGGTTTCCGTCTTGACGAACAAGAGCAACACGACGAACACCAGCGTCGCCAGGGCATCGAATAGGTAGACCGCGGTCGCGTTGCCTTGGTAATAGATCAAGTGCCCGCCCAACGCGGGGCCGGCAATCGCCGCAAGTTGGAAACCGCCCATGTTCCAGGTCACGGCGTTGCCGAACATGGCGCGCGGAACGATCTGCGGCAACAACGATGCCTTGGCGGGCTGCATGAAAGCGCGCGCCACCCCACTGAAAAACAAACAGAGGTAGAACAACCCAATGTCGGCTTTCGAGTGCGAGATTGCAGTCAAGCCGAACGAGCAACCCGAGATCACGCACATCGCTACGATCACGATCGACTTGCGGTGCGCGCGGTCGGCGAGTTGCCCCGCATTCAAGGTCAAGGCAACGACCGGCAAAAACTGCACCAATCCGACCAGCCCTAGCGCCATGGCCGAATCGGTCCGTTC
>DATLQY010000792.1:0-5513 GCA_035534975.1 Pirellulales bacterium | reverse complement strand
CAGATACCTACCGACCAAGCTCGGCACACAGACGATCGCCGCATTCCTTGCCGCCGGCAATGCCTCCGTCGAAAAACTTACCGCTTCCGCCGCATGAAATTTGCGCGGGAAACAAGAAATTGGACGGTTAGCAATGCAGATGGCACAGATTCCGAGCTGGTTGAAGGGACCGCCGACATGCCGTCAATGGGCCGCGGCACGCGTGCTAAGGCGACTTGATGGTGTGGCTCTTCCAATTCAATGTAAACGAATCAACTAGCGCGGTCGCTGAACCGTCGAAGGGGACCGCGAAGTACTCACCGAGCAATGTCTTCGAATCGACGGTGATTCGTAAGAAGCCGGGTTCGATGTCGTTGAAGCCCTCCAGCGTCACCCCCGCGACCGTGGTCTGGAAGCCCGCGGGCAATGGATCGCCCGAGGGTTCAGCTTGCAGCTTGTGCATCAAGCGAGCCGTGTTCGCGTAGCCGCCGGCCCCCGCCACGATGTACGGGACCTGGCGGCCATTCAGCACTCGCGTGAACCGCTGGTAACTGTGGACATGGCCGGAGAAGATCGCGTCGGGCACACGGCCGCTGGCCGCAAACGCGCGGTCCAAAGCCGCGCCGATATCGGGAGCGCCCCCCTTGATCGCATCGAGCGAATAGGGCGGGTGGTGTACCGCGAGCAACAGGCACTTGTCGCCCGGAGCCGAGGCCAGTTGGCCCTGCAGCCACAATTGCTGCTCGTCGCCGCTGCGGCGGTCGAGCAGACCGTCGACGTTCGAATAAAGCCCGACGATTGTCGCCAGGGGCGTGTCGAGCGTCCAGTAAACGTAAGGCTGCGTCATGGTCGGCCGGTGCTGGTCGAAGTCGAAGCGCGGCTGCGAATCGCAGAAGTTGCTCATGAAACCAAACAACGTCGACTCCGAGTCGACGGGATCGCCGGGGCGGACGTGCGTGTCGCCGTCGTGATTGCCGGCGATGGCAAAGATGTGCGGCTGGTAAAGCGTGTAGGGCTGATAAAACTGCTCCGTATAGAGCGTGCTTTCTCCGTTGAAGTAAATCACGTCGCCCAGGTGATAGAGGAAGGCGGGCTTGACGGCGTCGGCCGCCGCGTCGTACTGGGCTTCCATCTGATGGGCAATCGCTTCCTGGACATCGGTCCCATGGATGCCGCCTGTGTCTCCGACGCAATGGAACACCATTTTGCCGGCCGCGGCGATCCGCCGTTCCTCGACGGCGTCGACCGTGGCAAGCGAAAGCGTCAGCAACTGCGCGTCGGTAGGCGGCGGCGGTTCGAAACGGGCATGGGCCGACGGCAGCGCCACCGGATTGCCCAAGGGACGGCGCACCCGCCGTGATCGCAACGGCTGGTGCGGTGAAGACGCGGGCTGCGCGGGTGCCGGCGGACGGGGCCGACGCGCGGGACGTGATTTGGGACGTTTCTTCTTGGCCATGGGGTGAGCTCCTGGGGGTGGTTGGTGGTTTCCGTTATTTGTCGATGGTTCCGTTACCGGTAGGGCAACAACTGCTCGATCAGCATGACGCCTCCGGTTCCGCCCAAGAGGGTTGCCAAGGCCGTCACGATCGGATCTTGCATGAAGGGTCGAAACGCGCCGCGGTCTTCGCGCCGAACGTCGGAGATGAACTGGCGAAGCTGCTCGGCGCGGAGTCGCGACGCGTCGTCGTCGTGGCCGGATGCCGCCGCCAACGAGTCGCGCAGGCGCGACACGATTTCGTTGCGCGCGTGGCCGGCCTCCCGACGCAAGCTCCACGCCCAGAGAAGCGCTCCGCCCAGCGACAGCCCCCAAAGAACGAGCAAGGCCGGAGGAAAATCGAGGAAGTCGAAACTGGGGTGCCGCGAGAGGATCAACAGGAGCAGCACCCAAAATGGGTACGTGACCAGCTTGCCGACGACCTGGGTCCTTTCGGCGATGATCTGGACCGTGAGCAGCTCGCGAACGTCATCGTCCTCGCGCGGATGCCGCGTCTGCTTCAGGCGAGTCATTCCCGCGCAATGGTCCGGCCAATCGGGCGGCCCAGCCGCAACGTACTTGACGAACCTGCGACAAAGTTGCATTGCGTCGAACGAGAAGAACGTCACCGCGATCATGAACATCACGGCTGCCAGAAGCGTGCTCGAAGCCCAGAACCTGACGGTCGGACCGCGGAATGGCATGTTCAGAGCATCCGTAATCCATAACAGCGATATCGCAAACATGAAGTACGCCAGCGACATGGCCCCGCTGCGCAGCAGTCGCGGCAGCGCCCGCCCGCGCACGCGGTATTGCTCGCGCAAGTCCATTGCCGCCGGCAGTTCGCCGTGCGGCCAATGGGCGATGATCACGTCCCGCTTGAGCCATGCAATAAGACCCAACCGCGCAACTTCTTTTCGCGAGACTTTGACCGGTGCGACAAGGGTGGTCCAAAGTCCCGTGGCGGGCGGCGCGACCGCCGTCGCCGATGTGACCAACATGTCGTGCCTGTGGGCGCTTTTTTCAAGGTCGACCCAACCTTTGTAGATCAATCCTAGCGCGAGGACGAACGCGACCGCCCGGATGATCGTCGGCGGCCAGAGGCTGATCCCTTCGAAGAGTTCGAAGGGCTCTCCGTCCGGCTGACCGTGGTCCCTGGCGGCGATTCCAAACAAGATCGCCACGACAAGGAGTGCGAACAAGCAGGGCCACAAGACCTTTCGGAGATCCGTCAGCATGCGACTCAAAATGGACCATAGCAGCACGACCGCGACGGCCGCGAAGATCGCATGACGCCAATGGAGCAGCCAGTTGCTCTTTCGCGAACTGGGCGGCTGGACCGCCGGGTCGCCTTGCCGTGGATCACCTTCAAGGGAAACCTGATAAAGACCGTGGCGCGCGACCTCGAACACCAAGGGCTCGAGCCGACTGCCGGACTGGCCGGCCGGCGCCAGCATTCCCCAAGGGTCATCGTGGCGAAGCGATTGCGAGAGCCGAGGGTCCCGCATCGCCAGAAGGCACTGGAAGTAGGTCGCCGTCTGGTAGCTGTCGCGAAAAGGGGGCGTCTCACCCTGCAAGTCGGGATGGAGCCGCAGGCCGAAGTGCGAGGCGACGACGACGTTGCGCGTCGTGGGGTACTCTTCCGAAAGCGACAGCTCCGCGTCGCAGTCGGTCGTGAAGAAACAAACGCTTGGAAACCGCCCACGCAGTGCGCGCAGGACGAGCAGCTTGTCGTAGACGTCGGTACCCATGACCCCGATCGCGACGATGCCGTCTTCACCCTGGGCGCGTCTTTCGTCGTGAAATCGAATGAGGTCGGCTTCGAGCCGGCGGAGGTAATCCGTCTGCGATCGGCCGCTGGCGGGGTTGGTTTCCGGGCTGGGGGCCCTCAGCGGGTCGGGCTGGACAAGGTCGCTCCTGGCGCCGCTCTCGGAAGGCGTTTCGTTTTTTTGCCCTTTCTCCGGAAGCTTGCCGTCGATTCCTCGCAGGTAACTGAAAACTTGCAATACGTCGCGCCCTCTGGCCGGTGGCGGCGACGCTTGAAATACGTTGGGAAAGCGGTTGCGAAACGTACGCGGAAGCGTCTGACCCGCAAGCGTGTCGAGCTCCGAAACGAGCACGACGTACCTACCCTTGTTTCCTTGGAACCGTCCCGAATTATCAGTTGTGCGCGGATCGACCAGGCCCGGCCAGGCGCCGCGCAGCCAAAGTTCCGAGGCGATCAATTCGACCAGGCGTTCGTCGGTGCCGATCGTCCTGACGACTCGCAGCCCGCAACTCGTCTTTCGGCCGTTGGTGAAGGCATTCAGACGGTCAAGAGGATGTGGGTCCCCGACGACTTCGGAAGCTACGTAGCTCGCCGAAACGGTGGCGCGGCCGGAATAGAGTACAGGGTCCGCGTACCGGGAGAAGTAATCGGGAACCGTCGCCTCGCGGTACCGTCGATTGCCGTCGTCAGGGGCCCTGTCATCCCCCTGCTTCAAAGAACGAGAATTCTCCTCGGCCATGTCGAGCAGCGTGTCCGAACTGTCAGGCCCCAGAATATGGACCGCTACCTTCGACTCGCGATTCTCGATGTTTCCGAACAAGCACTCCAGCACTTGGGCGACGACGACCAACGGTCGCGCCCCCAACTGGGCCTCGTTGATCCAGCAGACGATCACCGCTTCGGGAACATCGCCCGTCGTCACGACTCCGGGGGCGGTCGATCTTTCGAGCAGCTTGACCGGGACGACCAGCGACGTCGGGATGGGTGACGACGTGGCGCCATAGTCGACGAGCAGCGGCACGTTGACATAGGTCAATCGATCGGGATAAGTCAGGTCGTAATGGCAGGCGTTCAGTGCCGACAGCACGGCGTACGTGATCCGCTTGCGTTGCTCCGTATCGTCGGCATAAGGCTCTCCCGGGACGAGAACGGGCATACAGAGGACCCGGCCGGCCAGTGTCCTTCCCTTGGCCCGACTCGCCGCGGCGCCCGCGTTGACGATTTGATCGACCATTTTCTGAAAGAGAGACGAGATGACTTTTGCCTCTCTTTCGGCGGCGGTGCGGTCGGCGCCCGCCAAGCGTTCGAGCCAGTACTTCAACGGTCCGGCGGCGGCCTGCTCTCCCTGAAGGGTGCGTTGATAGTCCTTGAAGGCAACCGTCAGGGGGTCGCCCCATAGCCGCGAATGCACGGCGCTCAAGTTTGGCGGAGAAGGTGGGGCGGGCACGCCTTCGGACGAAACCAATTCAGGGCGGACCGATTTCAACGGCGGCTGGAACGTGACGTACCCGAGGATGCTCGCCAGCAGCACGAAAAAACCGGGACTGAGCAATCCGCCTAGATCAGACTTGGTGGGTTCGCCATTGGGCATTGAGGGATCTCGCCAACGTCGTACTTGATCGATGAGGGCGCGCCGCCTAGTTCAAGGGCTTTGGTCGACACGACGCCGAATGCCTCGTCGGAGCGTGTGGCCCAGCGCAATCCGGTACCGTACTTCAGGCTAGCAGGGTGGCCGCGAAATGAAAGTGACGGGCTCGGCAAACCAATAGCCGATGGATGGCAAATTATTAGCCGACCATTTGGCGAGCACGGAACCGAAGAAGCCACCGAGAACACCGAGGGCTCCGAGGGCAACTTTTTTTCGGCCACGGATGGGCACGGATAGACACGGATCGGAAGAGAAGTTGGAAATCGACTCTCGTTCTTCCATCCGTGCTGGTCCGTGTCGATCCGTGGCTAACTAACTCCGACTTTGGATTGCGGTCACTGGCCGCGCTATCGAGCCAAGCGCGGTAAGCCGCTGAAATCGACGGCGACGCCGTGGCCTTTGGCGCATGTCCCCGGCTTTTCGGCCTAGCTTATGATCACGATTTAGCCAACGAGGGCACCGAGGGAGGGG
Source organism: Pirellulales bacterium (assembly GCA_035534975.1). Lineage (GTDB taxonomy): Bacteria > Planctomycetota > Planctomycetia > Pirellulales > JAICIG01 > DATKSN01. Next base: position 173 of record DATLQY010000792.1, on the reverse strand, counting down.
GAAAGTTGTTGACGCCATCGGCCCCCTCTTGCGTCTCGGTGTCCTCTGAGCTCTCCGTGGCCAGGTTTCGGACGCCGCAAACTACCTTCTGCCTCGCCGCTGGGCCAAGAGATGGCAGCAGCGGGATACTTGTAGGCGGCCGGCTAATTCCACTTGAACCAGCGCAGCGCCAG
>DATLQY010000791.1:0-2958 GCA_035534975.1 Pirellulales bacterium | reverse complement strand
GCGATCCGGCCCGCCACCTTGGCTCCCACGGACGCGCGCCGTCGCGACTCGAGATAACCGGTTGCCGTGAGCACCGCGCGGGCCTGGTTGACCGAAAGCACTCGCACCGTTTCGGTTCTCACCGCCATGGCTGGTTCCAGGTGTTGCTTCAAACGCCAGAACTCGTCTTCGAAGCGCCAATAGGCGGTGCCGGCACCGCCCGCCAGCGCTCCTAGAAACAGCAGCCACAACAAGGCACGCAGCGCGACGGGCCGTCCACGGCGTCGCGTGCGGTCGATCCGCAGCGCGGCCAGATCGTCGCGAAGGTGGCTGGCGCTCGCCGGGCGGCGTTCGAGACGTGTCGTAGAGGGAACTACCATCGTGTCGCGTGAGATCGGGCTTGTGCCCGTCGCTGGTCATCGAGAGACTTCGTTTGAAGCTGGAACCGTACCGCTATCATAGTCGCCAAGGCAATAACCAGAAAGGTCCATAGGCAAAAACACTTCAATTGGACGACGGATCGATCGGATAATGATGACAGCCTCTTTTGAACAGGACGTGGAGATAGGAGGGGATGGGGGGATCGAGACGGAAGCTCCGTAGTGGGCGAATGGTCCCACCGACGGGTGCCGAGCTCTGGACTTTTGTCATTTTATCTGCGATGCTAACCTGAGTTGAGTGGAGGTCGATATGCCAACAGTTAGAATCAAGAACACCCAAAAGTACCTGCGTGCCATTGGCGTCCTTGCGAGCGGGGGGCATGGTTTCCAGACGCGAGACCCGGACATCCTGATCATTGGAAATCGGGCGGTTGCCGAATTAGCTAAGGCCGGACTGATCCCAAAACGGGAAAAGGAATCCAACGGTGCCGCCCACGCCCGACCTGCGCCAAGCAAACGCTAAGTTACTCGCACAGAAATTTGGGCCTTACGTTGGGCTGCTTTCCGATCCAGCGGTCGAGTTGAGGCTTGAGAGCCTGGTGAAACACGACCGTCTGTGGGGCTTCGCGCGGCGGTATACGATCATCATTCCCCTCCTTTCCGAAGATGGTGAGGAGGTTTTCTCATTGCTCGACGATCTGCCGCACCTGACCGCTTTTCTCAATCATCGCTTTGGAGGATCGACATCGCCAAGTCATCAAGGAGGCCCGCCGCTACTCGGCAATTGGGAGGGAGCCCATGGGGCTTGCGAGGACCAAAACACGAGCATCATGGTCTACTCAAGGCCAATTGCACCAGCCGATCTCGTCTTCAGGAAACTCAAGACGATCTTAAGGAGAATCGGTGTACAAGAAGAGATTCTAATCGAGAAATCAAACGTTGCCCTAATTCGTTGAAATTATTCCAAAAAAATCTCACCATTGGCGACGGCGGCGAGGAACCGGCGGTTGCTCTCCAAAAGACCAGCTAACGACGCCATTTCGGCGAGCGTACACCAAATCACCGACTCGACTTCCGCAGCCGACGGGCGCAGCACGGCTTCGGGCCCAAGTCCCGCACGCCACCAGCTCAACTCGACCTGCCAGGAAGTCACACTGCGCCAAATGGGCCGCAGCGGCCGCACGGCCGTTCCGAGCTCCTCGGCGAATTCCCGCACCAATGCCGCCGGCTCCGATTCCCCAGGCTCGATGCCGCCGCCCGGAAAACAAAAGGCCAAGGGGGCGACGACGGTGTTCGAGCGGCGTATCACGAGCAGTTTGTCGTCGCGAGTCACGACGGCCACCACGCCACGGCGATGGGCGATGGGCTCAGTCAACGGCCCATCGGCGGCGGATGGAATTGGTGTCACTGAAGTCATGGCCGCCTCGCCGGGAAACGATCGCGCAGGCTGTCGATGTGCCCTTCTTGCAAGATCGGCAGATAGCGGTTGGGGATCGCCAACACGAAGCAGCCGACCGCCGTGGCGTACAAAATGCCGGGCTGGCCGGAAACGTATTGCGTGTTGCGCCATTGGCCGTCGCGCCGCGGATCGTCGGGCGCGCGAAGCTGGTTGGCAACGATCACGTCGCGCAATCGGGGGTACGCCCTTTCCCAGGCATCGCCGCCGACCTGGTAAATGGCCTGCCCGACATAATAAAGCGTGTAAGCGTCGAGCGGCAATTCGCCACCACCTGGTTTTGGTTCGAGCGCCGTCACGGCGCTACCGATGACTTCCATGTTCTTCGCTATCCGCCAGTCGTCGTACTGGCCGAACTCTTGCAGGCAGACTACGCCACAGGCGGCCATCGCCAGCGAACCTCTCCGGCCATCGTAAGTGAACGCGCCGGACATGCCCCGCGCGTCCGCTTCGGCGGCGTCGCTCCGGCCGCCGGCCGGCAAGTAATGCGCCCGCACACCCTGGATCGCCAGGTCGATCACGCCCGATGGGACATCCAGGCCGCTATCCACCGCGCCGCGCAGCGCCTTGGCCTGCATCACTATCAGGCTCAGATCGTGCCCGCGCGGCTGCCGACGGGCGCGGTAGTCCCAGCCACCGTCATCGCATTGGGTCGCGGCGATCAGCTTCAAGGCGCGGTCGAGCGCGCCGTTGAGCCGCGGATCGTCGTACATTCCGTGGGCCTGCCCCAGGACGAACGTCGCCAGGCCATGGTTGTACATGTCGCGCTGCGGATCGGCGACATTCAAAAGGCCCGAGGGCTGCGCGTGACGAAGGACGAAATCGAGCGCCTTTCGCACGACGGTTCCGTAGGAGCCGTGGCCCGGGGTGTGGCCCGCCGCCATGAATGCCAAGGCCCCCATGCCGACCAGCCCGAGATCGTCGGAGCCCCAGTTTCCCTCAGGCCCCTGCTCGCGGGCCAACCAATCGAGACCGCGCGCCAGCGCCGCTTCGCTGGCCGGTGTCAGTTCCCAATCGCCCTCGGCACGGAGGGGAGACGTCCAGGAGCAGAACACGACAATGAGCACGGCAAAGCGCGGAGTGCGGAGCGCGGAACGCGGAGTGCCGGAGCGCTCCTGGAGGCGGAACGGTATTCGCCGCGGG
>DATLQY010000790.1:0-3780 GCA_035534975.1 Pirellulales bacterium | reverse complement strand
CGATGGTCTGCGCGTCGAGGCGGGCGTCTATCCGGTTGATTACGTCGGCGCCACGGGCGCCGGCGACGCCTTCGACGCCGGTTACATCGCCGGCCTGCTCGAAGGGGGCGATCCGCTGCGGTGTCTCGAGTGGGGCAGTGCGTTGGGGGCCAGTTGTGTCCGTTCGATCGGCGCCACAGAAAGCGTGTTCCACCGTGACCAAGCCGAGGAGTTCATGCGGACGCACCAGCTCAAAATCGTGAAATGGTAGGGCAGTCATTGGTCATTGGTCCGAGAAAGTCATTGGTCATTGGTCCTTTGTCATTTGCGAGGAAAGTCATTCGTCATTAGTCCTTTGTCATTTGTTAGGAAGTCCAATTTCAGACTCACGTCTCATTCCAAAGTCCAAAGTCCAAAGACCAAAGACCAATGACAAATGACAAGTGACCAATGACCAATGACCTTCTCGCCTTTGATATCGGAGGCGCGAACCTCAAGCTGGCCGACGGCCGGGGGTTCGCCGCGTCGATCTTCTTTCCGCTTTGGCAACGGCCGAGCGAGCTGGCCGACATACTGGCTGCGCTGGTCGCCACGGCGCCGGCGGCCGAGCGCTTCGCCGTGACGATGACCGGCGAGTTGGCCGATTGCTTCGCGACGAAGGCCGAGGGCGTGTCGCACATTCTCGCGGCGGTGGCCAAGGTGGCTGCCCCGCGCGAAGTGCGCGTCTACCTGACCGACGGCTCGCTCGTGACCCCGGCGGACGCAATCGAGCGCCCGCTCATGGCCGCGGCGTCGAATTGGCACGTCTTGGCCTGTTTCTCCGGCCGTTACGCGCCACGGGGCGCCGCGATCTTGCTCGACATCGGCTCGACGACCTGCGATCTGGTTCCCCTGGAGAACGGACGCCCGGTCGCGCGGGGCCGCACCGACCCCGAGCGGCTGATGTCGGGCGAGCTGGTGTACACGGGCGTCGTGCGCAGCCCGGTTTGCGCCGTGGCTGCGTCGCTCCCGTGGCACGGCGCGCAGGTGCCCATCGCGCACGAGCTGTTTGCGACGACTTGGGACGCCTATTTGACGCTGGGCGAATTGCCCGAGGAACCCGAGTGTACGCAAACGGCCGACGGCCGACCGGCGACCAAAGCGGCTGCCCGCGACCGCTTGGCACGGATGATTTGCGCCGACCGCGAGATGTTCGACGACGACGACGCTCTGGCCGCCGCCGCCGCCGTTGCCCGCGCGCAACTGGCCAAGATCGCCGTCGCGGCCCAGGCGGTCGTGCGGAGGATGACATCGCCTCCAGCGGCCGTGGTCGCGTGCGGGCAAGGCGAATTCCTAGCCCCGCGGCTCTTGGAGAAATTGAAACTGGGTGCGACGTTGGTTTCGCTGGGCAAGGAACTGGGAACGGAACTGTCGCGCGTCGCGACCGCGCACGCCTTGGCCGTGATTGCTCGGGAAGCAGCGTCGCCGGGCCGCGACCAAATAGAAATGTAGGGTTAGAGGCCAGGGGCTTGTCCTCTGGAGTTTCACGTTGGTCTCTAGCCTCTCAGCCGGCTGCGCCGGACGATGTCGGAAAGAAACATGCGGCCGCTGGGGTCGAGGCCGTAGGCCGTGGGGTGGGCACCGCCCACCATGATTCGACCTTGATACGATGCTGGTGGGCAGTGCCCACCGCAGTGCCCACCCTACAAATCTTTGGCGCCACTGGATGCTGACTTGCCCCGTTCACGGGGCTTCGGCGCAGCCGTGTTCGGCCCGGCGTTTACGCCGGGTTCGCCGACCGCGCAACTTGACTTTCTTTCAGCCCCGTTCACGGGGCTTCCAGGATGGCTTAAGCCAAGCAAATGGTAAGCCCCGTGAACGGGGCTGAATACACGATAATGTGCTACCGTTTTCCCCGGCATGAATGCCGGGTCTATGACCGCTTCGCGGGAGGCCCCGTGAACGGGGCAGTGCGTCTTCTCGCGACTTGTGTAGACAACGAGGGCAACGCCCTAGGAATACGAACATCCCAATCAATTTCACCCCAACGTTTCGTTTCTACTTAGCTCAGTCGCGGCCACCGCGTGCGGCTTCCAAACGAAGTAGACGGGCACGCCCAATAAGACGATCGCCAGGCCGGGCAAGCTGGTCATGGGCTGGAAGACGAAGAGCACGCCGACGATCGTCGCCGCTCCGGCCACGTAGAGGGCGGGCACGAGCGGATAGCCGAATGCTCGGTAGGGCCGCTCGGCGTCGGGACGACTGCGGCGAAGGCGAAACAGGCCGATGATCGTGAGGATGTAAAACAAGAGTGCGGAAGGGATCACGTAATCCAAAAGGTCGCTGTACAGGTTCCCATATTCGTCTTTGTCGGCCCGGTACGTCCGCGGCAACACGAGTACCGCGGCCCAAAGCCCTTGCAGAGCCAGGCCCCACGCCGGCACGCGGGCCGCGTTGAGCCGCGCCACCGGCTTGAAAAAGAGACCGTCGCGGGCGATCGCGTAGTACGTGCGGGCGCCGGCCAGGATCAGGCCGTTGTCGCAGCCAAACGTCGAGACCATGATCGCCAACGCGATGCTCGTCGCCGCGACGCCGGAAAATACGCCCGTCGCGGCGCCGCCGGGAAAAACGCTCTCGATCATCGCCGTGGCCACACGGTCGCTCGGCGCGCGCTGGATTTCGGCCAACGGCAAGGTCGCCAGGTAGGCCAGGTTGGCCAAGAGGTACAAGATGATTACCAGTCCCGAGCCTAGCGCAAGCGACAGCGGCAGGTTGCGGCGCGGGTTGCGCACCTCGCCCGCCGTGAACGTGACGTTGTGCCATGAGTCGGCCGAAAACAACGACCCGGTCTGGCTCAAGCAAACGGCCACGAACAAACCGAAGGTCGACGCGGCGGAAAGCCCGACGCCGACCTCTTTCACGGGCTGGGCCAGCCAAAAGTCGCGTAAGTTCTCGCTGACGACCGTCGAGTTCCAGCCCACGGTCAGGCCCAGAACGATCATCGCGGCCAGCGCCCCAGTTTTGGCAACCGTAAAGACGTTCTGCACCAGTTTGCCGTATTTCAGTCCGCACATGTTCGTGGCCGTCAGCGCGGCGATCAAGAGCACGGCCAGCAATTGGTTCGCCGAAAGCGATATGGCGTAACTCGCCGACAAGTGCAGGGGTTCGACCAGGTACTGGTCCTCGGCGAGCACCGGCCAAATCGCGCCGGCATAGCGGGCAAACGCGACGGCGACCGCCGCGATGAAGCCGGTCTGGATCACGAGGAACAGCGTCCAGCCGTAGAGAAAGCCCCACAAGGGCGAGAACGCTTCACGCAGATAGACGTACATTCCGCCGGCCCGGGGCATCATGGCCGCCAGCTCGCCGTAGGAGAGCGCGGCGGCGAGGGTGAGCACGCCGGTCAGCACCCAGGCCATCAGGAGCCAGCCGGGGCTGCCGAGAAGACGGCCCATTTCGGCCGGCACGATGAAGATGCCCGAACCGATCATCGCCCCGACGACGATCATCGTCGAGTCGAACAATCCAAGTCCACGATGGAACTCGGTCTCCTCGCCGCTAAGGGACGATCGCGGAATGTCGGCCGCCGAGGGAGATATCATGGACTGTCTGTGTTTTACACCCAACAAGCCCGACCCGCGTCGGGCGTCACCGCGTGCAGTATAGCCACGGACGGAGGAGTATCCACAGATGACTTAGCGCGGCGAAGCCGCAGCCAAAAGAGGTTCATTTGGAAGCTGCGCCTGGTGCAGCGCGTGGGATGGCGCAATAGCTTGTGTCGGAGGGAGGGAAGGCCAACGCCTGTTCGTAGGCAACGTCTAC
>DATLQY010000789.1:0-12891 GCA_035534975.1 Pirellulales bacterium | reverse complement strand
GTCGGATTGGGCTACCGTGACGCTGGGGGGAAAGGGGGCCTATCGACCGATCGTGCGCGCCCGGGTGCCTCTGACCACAATTCCCGAGTCTCGTGCCCCGCCGAGGCTCCTTCTACCACTCTATGAATAATCCGGGCTAGGAAGGCCATCCCACGAGGAGCCGAAGGCCGGAACAGCGGCGTGAAGAAACCCGATGACGGGCGGAGAATGATTACCGAACGCCAGGGAGGAAAGGACATGTCCGAAAGACTCGACAGGTTCGACCCGTACCATAAGTGGCTGGGCATTCCGCCCGCCGAACAACCGCTCAACCATTACCGGCTGCTCGCTCGTCGCAACTCCTCGGATATACTCACCCGTGGAAGCGATTCGCACCTGGCAGCTCGTGGCGCGAGGCCCCAACGCAGTGACCGACCCTGGCTCTACGAACGGGAAGCGGAAACTCGCGTCCTCCCGGCCGAACCGGCCCATGTCAGGTATAACCATGGGAAGGTATAACTCGCAAAAAAAAGCGCTCGAAAACGGACGAAGCGCTCGTTTTCGTGCGCTTTGGCACTGGTCGATGGGCGAGCGGCCTGAAGCATGATAACCACCGTTCGGGTGCGGGAACCCCCACCATCTGGTGGTTTTCGGGCCGGCTAAATGCGCCGATTGGCGCATTATCTACTCACCCTGCCTGCGGCAGCCACCGGCCGGCATTGTCGGCGAGGAAGACAAAAAGTCGCCTTATCCAGCCGAAGCGCTCTTCCGTCCGGAGGGGAGCGGATATAGACCGCGCCGCTCGATCGTCCGCAAAAGCAGTTGGCTGAGTTGTTCGTACTCCGCCGAACTCAAGAACGCTTGGCGTTGCTTTTCTTCGGGAAAATAGCGTGCGATCAGACCGCCGTCGGGGTCCGTGAGTGCATTGGACAAACTCACCCAAGAATCAGCCTTGCGGGCGATCTTTTTTGCGTCGGCGAGGAGTTGTCTTGCTTTGTCTTGGTTCATCGCTGATACCTCCGGCTGGGGTCGCCGGCCCTGATAGGTCAATGATCTGCACTGACGGAGGCGGTGCGTCAAAATAGATCGCAAGTTGCCCCAACTGTCGTCCCAATCGGACGACGATTTCCCGAAGCGCTGGGATCTTGCCTTCCGGCACCGCAACCTCGTAAGTCACGACCGTTTCTTGATATAATCGCCCCTCACGGGTCTGCCAGCGCCCTTGGCTCGTCGGATGAATTGTGAACCCCCCGAATTCCTGGAGCAACTCTCTTTGCAGTTCGATGATCACCTTCGCGGGAATGGGCTGTCCCCCGTTATCAGTCAGGGGGAGGTTAAATCGACACGGCGACAGCCACATCACACCAACATACCTCACGCCGTGGCGGACGGCAACGCCCGCAAGAGTGATTCCGTCTGTCCAGCGGCTCGGCCGACTATCGCGTGCCATGCACGGGCATTAGACTGGTTAGACTGGCTATTGAATGTCGAGCCAATCCTGGAACCGCCATAATGGCGCAGGCATCCCGCCAGCGCGGAAGTCTCAGGATCGGCGCTTACACGCCAAAGCGACGCGCACCAGCGGACAGTTCAGCGAGTCGGCGCCCGCGCCGATGCCAAGCGATGAGCGGCATTTTGCCCCAATCCGCCTCCGAAGCGACCTCCCTCAGCCTGCTGGATCTGGTCAAGGCTCGCGACGACGAGGCTTGGAAGCGATTTTCCGCGATCTACGGGCCCATGGTCTACCATTGGGCGCGGCAACGGAACCTGCAAGACCAGGACGTATCGGACATAACTCAGGAAGTGTTCGCCGTCGTATTCGAACGCATTGGCGCTTTCCGGCGCGACCGCCAAGGGGATAGCCTGCGCGGATGGCTTTGGACGATCACCCGCAACAAGATCAACGATCATTTCCGCGCCGCCGCGCCCAGGCCGCGGGCCGTGGGCGGCAGCAGCATTCGCCAAAGGCTGGAACAGGAGCCCGATCCGTTTCCCGACGACTCCAGCGAAATCCCCGCAAACGCGGAGGGCGCGGCGGTGCGGGCCGCCATGGAGCTGGTTCGCGGCGAAGTTGAAGACAAAACGTGGCAACGATTCCTGCGAGTCGTCATCGACAGGCGGCCGGTCGACGAAGTGGCGGCCGCGGCGGGAATGACCATATCGGCCGTTTACAAGTCGAAATCGCGAGTCCTAAAGCGCCTTAAGCACTACCTGGACGACGGCGTTTTTTTCGACTGATTCACGGGTAGTTACAAATCGTGTCCAACCAAAACCGTTATAGTCCATAGACGTCTTGTGGCGAGGCCCGGGAGAGGCTCCCCAATATGCGCAACCAACAACCTGCCCATTGCCCCGCGCCCGAAGAGCTTTCGGCGTTCCTGGCCGATAGCCTCCCCGGTCGGCGCGATGAGGCGATTGCGCTGCACCTCGACACTTGCGCCCTTTGCCAGACCGCCGTCGAGAAACTCGAGGCGATCGACGACGAGCTGCTGTCGGGCATTCGGCTGGCGATGTCGACGCCGCCCCTGGTCGACGAACACGAATGCCGCCGGGTGGTGGCGCGAATTCAGGCCATCGCGGCGTCGGATTCGGACGCGCCGGCCGCGACTTGCGGCCAAGCGGCCGCGGCAAGGCCGGCCCGCCTGGGCGGCTATGAGCTGGGGGCCAAATTGGGTGAAGGGGGGATGGGCACGGTCTACAAGGCGCGGCAGCCGAGCCTGGACCGCTGGGTGGCCGTCAAGGTCTTGCCCGCCGGCCGGTTGGGCGACGCGCGCGCCGTGGCTCGCTTCCAACGTGAAATCAAAGCGGCCGGCAAGCTCAAGCACCCCAACATCGTCACCGCCCATGACGCGGGCGAGGCCGGCGGCACGCACTACCTGGTTATGGAATATGTCGAAGGCTGCGACCTGTCGAGCCTGGTGCGGCGGTGCGGGCCGCTGGCCGTCGCTGACGCCTGCGAGATCGTCCGCCAGGCGGCCCTTGGCTTGCAGCACGCGCACGAGCACGGCCTGGTCCACCGCGACGTCAAGCCTTCGAACCTGATGCTCACCACAGCCGAGCCATCGAGCGTGGGACAAGTGAAGCTGCTCGACCTGGGGCTGGCGCGCCTGGCCGGCCTGCCGCCCGCCGACGAACTGACCGCCGCCAACCAAATGCTGGGCACCGTCGACTACATGGCCCCCGAGCAGGCCGGCGACAGCCACGCGGTCGACATCCGGGCCGACGTCTACAGCCTTGGGTGTACGCTCTACAAGCTGCTCGCGGGCGAGGCGCCTTTCAGCGGTCCGCGCTACGCCACGACGGTGAAGAAGATGATGGCCCACGAACACCACCCCGTGCCGCCCATATCGCAAAGGCGAAACGACTTGCCGGCCGCGCTTATCGCGGTGCTGGCGGGCATGCTGGCCAAGAAGCCGGCAGACCGCTATGCCACGCCGTCCCAAGTCGCGGCGGCGATGGCGCCCTTCGCGGCCGGCAGCGATTTGGCGCGGCTGGCCGCGCGGTTCGCGGCCGAATCGCACGGCGGCGCGGCGGCGCCGGCGGCGATTACCCCTCACGCGATGTCCGACGCGCTCTCGGCGACTTGCCCGTCCAAGTCGCCGGCGACTGTCGACACTGGCGAGCGGCACGACCGTCGGTTCGCGCCGATCACGGCCATGGCACGTTACGCGCCTTGGATCGGCCGCGCGATTCCAAAGCGCGCTCTGGCGATCCTGCCCCGCGCTCGACGTCGCGTGGTGCTAGCCATTTCCGGGGCGTTCGTGTTCTTGGCCGCCGTCGTCGTATACGTCGGCGCCGGCAACGGAACCGTGCGGATCGAGGTCAACGATCCTGCAATCGGCGTCATCGTCGATGGGACGAACGTGACAATTGAGGGCGTCTCCGCCAAGCCACTCACACTTCGGCGGGGCGCTCACGGATTGGCGGTCAAGTACCGCGACCTCGATTTCGAGACCGACGATTTCATTGTGCGGCGTGGCGACACCGTCACGCTTAGAGTGCAACGGTTGCGCGCCAAGGTGAGGGCGGTGATTGAGGGGGCCCATGGCGAAACCGTTTTGGGAGAAAGGCCGCTTCCGGAGGTCACTCCCATCGACCCTGAACCGGTGGTCGGCGCTACGCCCGTCGACCGCCGTCCGGCGGGCGAATCCGTGGCTAACCAGCCAGGCCAACCCTCGGGTACCAACCAATATCACGACGCGATCGAGCTGACCGTAGGAGGAAAGTCGCTCCGAGTAGGCGACCATGCAGTCACCCGCCTCGTCGATTGGGACGACGACGGTAAACTCGATCTGCTGGTGGGGACCGGAGATGGCTACATCTGGCACTTCAGGAACGTGGGCTCGCCGACTGATTTCCGACTGGCACCTGGGGAGCATGTCAAGGACGGCAATACGGAACTGCGGGCCGGCACTGGCTACACAACGGCATGCTTCGTCGACATGACAGGAGATGCGAAATCAGATCTGATCGTCGCTCACAGTGACAACCAGGTGCGATTGTGTGTCAACAAGGGAACGGCGGCTGCTCCACTTTTCAACGGTTCACGTGCGTTCGCCGGCCCAAACGCGGGTGAGTTTCGGTTGCCTTCCAATTGTGGTGCTCGGATAGACGTTGGCGATTGGGACGGTGATGAGAATCCAGACATCGTCGCCGGAGGTTTCGACGGGTACATTTGGCTCTACAGGAACACCGGCACCGGCGGATTGCCGCGTTTTGAGGACGCCGCACTTGAGTTGAAGTACCGAAAGGACAATGGAAAGCGATTTCGGAACTCATATAACGTTCATCCTACGATAATTGATCTCACGCAAGACGGTCTTCCGGACCTGGCTTACGGCATCAATTGGGGTCTAGTGGAACTGTTCCTCAGCGATTCACAAAGCCAATCCACCTTTACCTTCCAAGTGCTTCATTTGGCAATGACTGTCAAAGCCGGCAGAGAAGGGGGTAGAGTTAACCTACGAGCCGTCGCGGGCGACGACACGACACCGACCTTTGGTGACGTGAACGGCGACGGAACGCTCGACATGATTAGTGGGGGATCGTTGGGCAAGTTATGGCTGTTGCTTGGTGGTCGACCGGCGCCAGTGCCATCCACTCCCATCGGCCCTGAACCGGTGGTCGACGCCACACCCGTGGACCGCCGTAAACAATTCCTGAACCTCACCTACGATGGCCACTGGCGCGACGCGGGCGACGGCGTGTGGCTCAACGTGAGCAATAAGACCGGCGTCGTGAACTGCAAGGAGCGGGAAACCGAGCGGACCAACGAGTACATCGAGGTTTTCTGCCCCAACCGAAACTATCACCTCCGCTTTTTTTCGAACCGAGTTGAGCTCAAAAGACCGGGCGGCCAATGGGGATGGGTTGCCAATGGCCGGTGGGATACCTCAAACCTTGCAGGTGGCAGATGAACGTTGAGTTGGCGCGAATCCCAAAACCGTTTGAGCACGCGGCCCTTGGCGATCAAGCCGGGCCAAGCCGGCCCAACGGGCAATGGGCGTCAAGTTTCGTTTACAGACTTTGCTTTACGGTTTTTGATGCGCCGCTTTTGCATGAAAGGGCGGGAAAACGCCCGTCGCCCTGGCCGAGGTACAAATCTTACCGTTTCCCCTCGTTGCGTCAGGGCGCCATAACGATCCTCCAGGGCCAGGGCTCGGAAACGAGGTACCGGTCTGGAAGGTCGCAGCCCGGTTGTAACCATTCCGTGAGCGGAGATGAGAAACCCGACGATCCAACCCCGAGGATTGACTGGCGCCGCGCGGGTGTGGCACAATGTCCCTCAAAGTATTTGTTCTGTGGTGGTTGCCCTATCCTCCAAAGCTGCCAACCTACGGCCGGAGGATCGAAATGGGGTTGATCCAATGCCCCGAATGTGGCAAACAATTGTCATCGTCTGCTCCAACCTGCCCTCATTGTGGCTACCAGCAGCATCCGTTCCTCGATCCGGTGTCGAATGCACGAAGCTGTCTTGGATGCATTGGCATAATCGCAATACTGGCCCTTCTCAGCTTCCTACTGAACTAAACCACCTGCCTCAATCCCGACGTTTCGCCCCTATGCCGACACTTCCAGAATCAACACCAAGTAGGCCGGCGCCTCGTGCTAAGTCGCTTGCTAAAATCCTGGTGGAAAAGGGCACCATCTCCGAAAAGGAGTACCAGATTCTCGACCGAATCGGCAGATTCTGGTGCCTAGCCACCCCGGTTCACCTCATGGCATTTGTGCTTAGGATCGTGACGGAAAATCGCAAAGTCGCCGAAAACGATCGGCAAGTCGTCCGCCGACTTATGTCTCCTGGGCATGAAGCCAGATTTTGGTTGATAGTCGCCGTCATTCACCTCGTGGCCCTTACGCTAGCTGCCAACGTTGCGGGCATCGGCGGTGCTGTGGCGATCGTCGTGTTGGAACTTGTGGTTTGGCACCGACAGGCGTTGATCAACGCCTTGAGGGTGATGCGGCTGAAGGGCTGGGACAAGCCAATCTTGGTGAGCATGGGCTTGTTTCTTGCAGTGGGCACTGTGGCACTTCTTTGCGCGGCGGTGTTCATGCTGTTGATACCGACTAGCGCCGAGCGACAACTGGCCGAAAACGCTAATCAACTCAAGGAAATACTAGCAGAGCGACAGAAGGCGCGCGAGGAGTGGGTTCGACAAATCGAAGAGCAGAAAATTGAAGGCGATGGACTCAAGGAAATACTAGCAGAGCGACAGAAGGCGATCCTAGATATTGAGCGTGGAGAAGGGGTGCCCGTTCCCACCTATCGTGTGGTCGATCGGCAAACATACGATGTACCCCTAAAGACACAGATCCAACTCCATGCAATCGTGTCGGGTACACTCACCGAGAGCGGTCTTAGGCAATTGCTCCTCGAACTCTTTATCAAAGCCAACGCCATGCGTGGGTTCAAGTACCATGAGGGAAGGCCGACCCATGTCGGCATTTACGTGTACACCTCAGAAGACCATTTCAAATCAGACAGTGGGCAGTGGATTGCAATGTTGGTTAAAAATGGAGAGGGCGCGCCGCTTGAGACCCGAGTGAAGGCAGAGCTAATCGCGCAGCTCGACGCGAAACCAGAAGCCAAGTACGACCTTTCCGAGGCTAGCCGGAGAGAGGTTTACTTGGAATCCATTCGCGCTGACGATCGAGCCCATGCGGAAGCAGAACGACTGATTCCCTTGGACGGGTTGAACGGGCAAGCCCAGCGACAAGCATGGAGGAAGCAAGGAGTCTTGATCGACGAACTTTGGGAAAACTTCAACGCCGAGATTGCCAAGAAATACGGCATAACGAACGAGCAGCTCCTGGACATTTGTCGCGAAGCTCAGGCTAAGAATTGGCCATTGCCACCCCTTCCGTAAGGGAACAAACATGAGCACCATTGTAATTTTGTTGTTGTGCGTATCTCGTGCCCCGGAAAGCAAGTATTCTCCTTAGAAGCACTTGAAAGGGAAGCGCCTCGTTCAGCGGAATTCGACATGAAAACATCCGAAAGTCACACAAAAACCGGGGCAGAACAGTACGGGCCTGTTTTCAGGCGGATCGTAGTTCACCATTGAGCTCCCGGTGACCAAGCTCATCCACATAACGGCGATCTTGAAGCGGATTCGGGAAGAGACAAAACAGATCTTCCAAAAAACGTGTCCAACCGGCTCCGTTGTACTCTTGGGCGACCTCTCGTGGGCCGTCGCACGACCAGCAAACCGAGACCGAGGTCATGGCGCTCATATTCTGCGCGCATTGTGGTGTAAAGGTCCGAAGCGATCGACTTGCCAGGCACGTGAAAAAAGTCCACGGTACGAATGAGCCGGGCAAGGTCTGCCGTCCCGGCGTACGAAGCCGGAACGCCAGCGACATGCCACACCAGCGTGAAAACCGCCGGCAAACGGCTCCGGAGTACGACCCGTTCCACGTCGCGTTACCGTCTTGCTGCACGGCCGCGTATTCCGATCCACCGCTCCCATTCTGGGACACCTACGGTAGGCAAGGACATTGGTGGTGACGACAGACGCGGGGTTCGCGGAGTACGGGCTCCTCCTCTCTGGCCCGTCTTCCTATTGGTCTTCTGGGATTTCGTGCCTCATGAACAGGGCGGAATCTCGGAACAGGATGTCATGTGGCTACCCCCCTTACTGATGGAGTTTCCGCCCACCCGAAACCCGGAAGACCCATTCGACGGCCCGCATAACGGCTCGGACGGGCGAAAGACGACGTAGCTCCGACACTCCGTGGCGGAGATCGCCGCAGAGCCTTTGACAACCGGCGGCCTGACGGCCCCCCGTCACGGAGTGCCGCGGGTACGAGGGCTGCCCGGACGCACCGCCGGTTTCGCCTTTCAGCGGGCCGCCAAAAAATCGTGTCCAATCGGTTCCGTTGTACTCTTGGGCGGCCTCTCGGATCAGGATGTCATGTCGCTGCCCCCCTTATTGATGGGTTTCCGCCTACCCGAAACGCGGAAGACCCAGAAATCTCCGGTCGCCTTTGGCAAACGGCAGCCTAACGGTCCCCCGTCACGGAGTGCCGCGGCTACGAGGGCCGCCCGGACGCACCGCCGGTTTCGCCTTTCAGCGGGCCGCCAAAAAATCGTGTCCAATCAGTTCCGTTGTAGTGATGGGCGGCCTCTCGTTGGCCGTCGAACGAATGATGGCCTCGAGAACTTTCTTCGGGCCGAGCTAACCGCAGTAACGACTGGGGAGACTAAAGCATGACTGACTTAGAATGGCGCGAATGGTGCGAGGAAGTTTGGCCAGAGCTGGTAGAGCTCGCGTCGCGAAAAGACTCGATTAACTACACGGCGTTGATGGAAAAAGTCGGCGTTGGCGGCGAGCCAAGGGAATTTGCATCTCAATGCCTCCGTCGAATTGCCAACTGCTGCCGGGCGAGCAAATTGCCGATGCTCAATGTTCTCGTCGTAAACAAGCGCACAGGCAAGCCGGGGGGCGGAATTCCATTCGTTTCTGACCTTGGCGCCGAACGGGAGCGCGTTTTCGCTTTTGACTGGGCCAGCTACCCGCCGCCCCGGTTCGTAGAATTGCCTGGCCGCACCGAGCGGTGAGGATCTTCGCCTGCGACCAACATGTCGCCCACTTTCGGATTCCGCTCGGCCCCGCCTCGCCTGGTGGCGGCGAGCGTCCCGACGGACGCCGGCATGTGGACACGCCAGTCCGCGCTGGACGGCGACCGCTACCCGACGGCGTGACTCACCGCCGTCGGAGGGCGACGGCCAGGGGGCCGTTCCAAAAATCGTGTCCAATCGGTTCCGTTGTACTCTTGGGCGGTATTCGTAACCACAATCTGGAGAAGAACCATGGTCGCAGGACACAGCGGTGAGAGATGCAAAGATTGCAAGAAAATCGTCAAAGCGCTTCTGGAAAAACTCTTTGGGCCGGTCGAGGAGAATCATCAATTCCAAGCGGGGACGCTCCCGGACGATTACGTTCGAACAGGCAGTCACGCGGCGTTGAGCGAGATTTTCGGCGTTCTTCAGCGGCACCGAGGCTTCAGGGTCTTCGTCAGGGCGGCGGTGCTACCCAAGTCCGATTTCTACGTCCCCAAAGCACGGCGATTGTTCGAATTCGATGAGTCCCAGCATTTCACGGAGCCTCGCAAGCTCTCGCTCGACAATTACCCCAAAGGTATGGCGATCGGTTTCTGCAAGGCAGATTGGATGGGCTTGTGCAGTGAGATTCACGCGCGCGACAACGATCCGCCCTACAGAGATGAGCAGCGCGCCTGGTACGACACGCTTCGTGATTTTTTACCGGAGACCCAAGGGCTGGAGCCAACGGTGCGAATTCATTCCAAGGCCATGCGCTGGTGCGAATTGGACCCGAAAAACCCTGCCGACGTCGATCGCTTCAAACGGCACATTGAAACCAGCATCGAGCGGGGTCGGACCGGCTAGATTCCAAAGCGGCGCGAAATGGGCATGTCGAATCCATGACGCAAACTGTCGGTCGCCGACTCTAGGCTCACCCTCGTTCGGCGATTGTTCTATCGAACCCCTTCAAAGAAGTGTTCATCCAAGGAGACTGCGACATGACCGTGCGACGAATGACGTTCTGGCGGAACCTGGTGAAACGGCTCGTGGCGCTGGGCCTGGCCACGCTGGCGCCAGCCGTGACCTCGGGGCGTGTTCCTTATCAATCGAAGCCGCGAACCGCCGCTTCCCAGGCCGCGTCAAGCGCCTCGACCGCCGCGAGCGCATCGGCGGCGCCGGCCACACGAGCCGCCAGATCGTGGGCGACGCCTTGGATCACGGCCGGCGCGCGCCGTTGCAGTCAAGCATACAGCAAACGCCCGCGCGGCGTAGGAATCGGCCGGCCCAGTTCTCTCGCCGTCTCAATCCATTCCCGGATCACGACCTCTGCATTGGCCAGGGCCTCCTGGTACGTCGGCCCGTCCGCCGCGCAGCCCGATAATTCCGGGATCTCCGCGATGAATGCCTGATCGTCGTTGCTCCAATACAAGATGATCTCGTACCGAATGTCACTCGTCATGTTCGTCCTCCGTCTCGGCCGTGTTCGATCCGTCCCCGGCGTGACGCCGCCTTCGGCGGCTTCACGCCGGGGCGAAACGGGCGTGCTTCAAGGCGCGCGTTCTAGCGTAGCTGTCAATCATCGGCTCCACGGAGGCAAGCTCGAGGCAAGCTCCGTGGTGGCCAAACGACTCCTTTGAGACCGCCCGCAATATACCTTCTCACCCAGCCAGCGACCGCCCCACCCCAGGAGCTACGTGCCGGACGGCCTACCAGTGCCCGACGGCGACACCCCCGCCGTGGTCGAACGACTTTCTTCTTTCTTCCTTGGCCACTCCAAAAAATCAACGGCCCGCATTAAGGCTTGGATGGGCGAAAGACGACGTAGCTCCGACACTCCGTGGCGGAGATCGCCGGAGAGCCTTTGGCGACCGGCGGCCTGACGGTCCCCCGTCACGGAGTGCCGCGGCTACGAAGGCCGCGCGGACGCACCGCCGGTTTCGCCGTTCAGCGGGCCGCCAAAAAAACAACGACCCGCCGAAAGTGCAGGATGATCCCGTGGGGCAGGTTTCCCACCTGCCAGATAACCTGTATGGCAGGTTGGAAACCTGCTCCACGGCGAGGCCGCCCGTCTCGATCCTTGGCTTTTGGCGGGTCGTTGCAAAAAAATCGTGTCCAATCCATTTCGTTGTACTCTTGGGCGGCCTCTCGTTGGCCGTCGCAAGACCAGATCCAAGCCATGCCCCAAAGGAGGCAGAAGGACGACCAATGATCCCGAGGAACATCACCCGAGAACATGTGTTGGCGGCAATCGCCGAGATCGACCGCAACGGGGTGCCCGAGAACAGGACATCCCGCAAATTCATCCTCAAACGCAACGGACGCCGCTATCCCCCCAAGTACGTCCTTGCCCTTGCGAACAAGCACGCCAACGGATCCGAGCTCGATCCTGAAGGATTCGAAGGTGGAGCTCCGACGAACGATTTCCTTCGCCGATTGGGCTTTGTGATTTCGAACTGCCTGGGTAGATGGACTGCTTGCGTAGCGACGGAATTCAACCCAACCTCAAACTCAAGGAGTAACCCCATGTTCAACGAATGACAAATGGCAGATGACCAGTGACTAAGAACAAATGACCAAGGATCAATGACGACCATCCAAGGAGCCTGCGACATGACCGTGCGACGAATGACCTTCTGGCGGAACCTGGTGAAACGGCTCGTGGCGCTGGGCTTGGCCACGCTAGCGCCGGCCGTGACCTCGGCCCGTGTTCCTTATCAATCGAAGCCGCGGACCGCCGCTTCGCCGGCCGCGTCAAGCTCCTCGACCGCCGCGAGCGCATCGGCCTTGCCGTCCGGCCCTGGGAATGAGGCCTGCGCGGGGGGCACCTGCGCGGCGCCGGCGACGCCCCTGGCCGTTCTCACGAATTCCGCCTCCGATTCGGCGGCCGGCACGTGCTCGGCCGGTCTGCCGACGTTGGGTACGACCGTGCGCTGGATGGCCACGCCCGACGAGGCCGGCAAGCGGGCGGAAAAGGAGCGCAAGCTCGTATTTCTGATCCAGGTCTCAGGCAATTTCGCCCGCCAGGGGTTTACGTGAAACAACGCCCAGGCATACAGGGCGGGCGCCCTGTCGGACCAACGCGTGGGCGAATTCCTCGACGAACACTGCATCGCCGCTCATCAGCAAATCGGCAACTTCGAAGTGACCAACGTCAACGGCCGGGTGCAAAAGAACGGGGGCAATGTCGTCAGCTATTTCCTTACGCCCGAGGGCCGGGTGATCGACGCCGTCGTCGGACCGGCGAACGGCGACAAGCTCTTGGGCGAGGCCCAATGGTCCCAGCGGTTGTTCGAGCAAATCGCGCGGTTGCCTCGCCAGCCCACCTCGGCCGCCACCGAGCTGGTCCGCCAGGCGCACGTGGCCCAATCGAACGACCGCGTTCACGCGTACCTCGCCGAAAACCCTCTGGCGACGCTCGACCAGATTTACCGGCAGGTGTTCGAGGACCTGGCCAACCAGAAAGTGGCCCAGGGCCACGAGGAGGCGCAGGCGGCGGCCGCCGCCTTCCAACAAGCGCGCGGCTCCGGACGGCCCGTGCTGCTGGTGCTGTTCAAGGGAAATGACGGCCAGCCAGACGGCGCCACGGCGCAGTTGCTGGCCAGGCTGGCTTCGAACGCGGCGGCACGCCCGGCCAAGAGCTGTCTTGTGGTAACGCTTCCCATCGACGAGCTGCCGGCGCTATCGAACCTGGCCGACGTGCCGGCCTACGACTTGGCCGAACGCGCGACCCCGCATTCCGTAGTCGATGCATGAACGCGCCTTGGTCTGCGGGGTGGCGCCCTTTCAGGGCTGACGACCGCGTGCTGGGGGAGAGTTCCCAGGGTTTCACCCTGGGCTATCGAATGACGCCGCGTTGCGGCTACGCG
>DATLQY010000788.1:0-13188 GCA_035534975.1 Pirellulales bacterium | reverse complement strand
TGCGATATGCGGTTGGCGGCTGACTTCCACTGTCCCCCGCGTTGGTCAGTGTACTTAAACAAGTCGCGGTGGAGCTGTCGAACCAGGCCCGGCGTGAGTTTCATCGCCACGCTGCCCTTCCCGATGGTCGTGCGAGAGGGAGTTACGGGCCGAGACCTCCGGCGCGAGCCCGCCCGCCTGGCTTCGCTGCCAAACGTAGCCGTAAACACGGTCAGCGAGGCCATCGGTCTCGCTGTCGGTGAAGGGCGGACGCGGCAAGGACTCGTACAGCCAATCGAGAATCGACGCTTTGACTTCAGCCTGTGTCTGGGCGTTGCGCGTCCAGTGCTCCATAGGAGCGAGGAGCTCGCGCAGACGCGAAAGCAACATTTTGCTCGCCTGCTTGAGCCGCTCCAGCTCGGCCTTGGTGAGATTCTCGCGACGGAGCAGGTCAAACAGCGCCAGTTCGCCTTCCGTCAGGCCCTCGTTGACGGCGCGTAACTGTTCTTCGTCGAGCTGGTCCGCCAGTTTCATTAAGGCAGCGAACGTCTGTTCAACGGTCGCGCGATCTTTCTCGCGGTTGTAGTCGGCGACGATCTCCTGGTACCGCCGATAGTAGTCCATTCGGGCCGGGTTGTTGTTGACCATCTGCTTCAGCTTCTGCTCGACGACGTCACGGATGTCTTTCAGCGTCGTGTTCTTCCGCTTCGACTTGGCGAACTCTTTCCGCAGTCTTTCAAAGTCGATCTGGCTTAGATCGACCGTCAGTCCGTCGGCGTGGTCTTCGCCAGGGCCTGCCGCGCGGATGGCGGCGTTGACGATCAGGTGCGGCTCCTTCAGAACCTTCGTCACGTCGGCCGTATCGCGCTTCTCCTCCAGCTTCTTGTAAATTGCCTCAATGTTGTCGTGCCGCTCGGCATACATGATAACGCTCGGCTCGGTGACTAGCGCCTTGAACCGCGAGAACACCTCGCGCGCCATAATCTCGAAGCGGCGCTTCTGCTCGTCGGAGGTAAGCAGGGCTTCCACCGCGTCGCGCAGGGCGGCGATGCGAGCGAAGCCCGTCGCGCCGACCAGCCGCCCCGGGTCGAATGCCAAGGCTCGCAGGTGATTCTCAATTGCGTTCAAGGCATCGACCAGCGCGGCCACCAAGGTCTCGATCGGCGCGACGATGTCGTCGGGCAAGCCGTCGTCGTCGCCCTCGACGGCGTATTGGGCCAGCGCCTGCCGCAGGCTTTTCAGCATGCCGTTGTAATCGACGATCAACCCGCAGTCTTTGCCCGGATAGACCCGGTTCGCCCGCGCGATGGCCTGCATGAGGGTGTGTGCCCTGAGGGGCTTGTCGATGTAAAGCGTTTGCAGGCACTCGACGTCAAAACCGGTCAACCACATGGCGCAAACAATGGCCACGCGAAACGGATGCTTGGGATCCTTGAAGGCGTCGTCGACGGGAACGTTCTTGTCGTCGGCGGCGACAAAACCCTTTTTGAGCCGCTGGGGGTGCGGAATGATGTCGAAGCCCCATTTGGCAAAGTCGCGCACCTCATTCTGTGCCTCGCTGATCACGATCTCCACAATCGTGCTTTCCATCCAGGCGATGCGTTCGCGGAGTTCTTTCAACTCTTGGCTGCGCTTTTCGCGTAGCTCGACGCTCGACGTGGCCGCGAGCTGTGCTTCGGCGATGGGAACTAAAGCGCGTAGCTCATCGGTCCGCGCCTGCCAGAGCGGCATGATTCGCTGATACATTCTCGCGCACGTCAGCTTGTCGATGCACACCAGCATCGACTTGCCGCATTGCCAGGACTCGTTCATGTAGTCGGTCAGATTGTCCTCAAACCCCTGGCGGATGTTGCGATAAACCGCCTTCAGCTCGATGAACACCAGCGGCAGGCCGTTGACGAAGCAGACGAGGTCTGCCCGTCGATGGTAGTGCGGCACGCGGCGGCCCTGCATCTTCAGCTCGCGCACGGCGATGAACCGGTTGCTGGGCCGGCCATCGGTCGAGCCGTTGCGAAAGTCGATCACCCGCGCGTGAGCATGCCGCGTCTGGCCGTCGGCGTCGTGCCATGCCACCGGCACCCCGTCGCGAATGAATCGGTAAAACTCGCGGTTGTGCTGCACCAGCGACCGCGCCGCGTCAACCTGCGTCAGCTTCTCAAACGCCTCCGCCAGTGCCACTTCGGGCAAGCCGGGATTCAGCCGCGCCAGCGCGTCACGCAACTCGCGCAGCAGCACGGCGTCTTGCACGCTCTCGCGCCCCAGCGTGCCGCGCGGCCCAAACGTCTCGTGGTTATAGGCGTAGACGTTCTCCCAGCCGAGCTTGTCGCGCAGATAATTCGCGAACGTCTCTTGAACGAGCCGATCTTCGCTGTTGATGTCGGTATAGGCCACGGATGGTTCCTGCTGTCCAGCCTCGCCGCGCGGCCATGCGGCCCGCGGTCGGCCCGGCGGCGGCATCAATCCATCATAGACGGTCGAAAGCTCGGATGCAGCCGGGGGACGCCGGTGGCGTGCTAAGGGTGTGGTGCTGGCGAGCTAGGTCGGCGGGTCGCCGTCCGCCGAGTCGTCATCGAGCAAAGATTGCTGCACGCTGCCGCCATACGCTTCGTCTTCCGGTGGCAGGTGAGTCGGCAAGGGCCGGATGATTATCCGCCCCTGGGCGAATGACTTCATTTGCTTATCTTCGGAATAGAGGCAGCTCGCGTTTACCGCGAGGGCGGACGCCAGTACGTTGATGTCGGCCTTGATCTGCTGTTTTGTCAGGCCAAACTCGTCGCCAATGGCCTTGAGCTTGTTCCAGTCTGTTTGAAGATCGGCCGCGATGACAGCAGCTTTGGCGTCGAATGGGGCTACCAGGAAGCCACGAGACAGGCGAGCGAGGCTCAGCCGCCGTTGCTCAGCGTCATATCCGACCAAAAACTCGGCCAACGATTGTGCCGGCAGAAAAATGCGTTGATGCTCGCGCTGGCATTGACGAAAGAACCTGGCCGCGCGGTCGATCATGTGCTGGCGGTCCGGGGTCGCCTGACGCTTGATGCCCCATATCAGAATTTGGGCGTCAACACTGATGGCCATTAGTCGGATTCGGCGCGAATGCTGGCGATATACTCGTCAGGGTCAATCTCATCCCAAAAGTCGCCGGCGATCGACGCCAAATCGTCCATGACATGCGTGATTCGTTCCGTCGCCTCAAATTCGCCGATTCCAGTAATTTTGAAGTCGATCAACGACCAATCGGCGCTCGTCCACCTTGCTTCGCCATCGACGCTTATGACGTGGTAAAGTTTCTCTCCAAGACGCGCGGCAAGCTCCTTGTTCGCAATTGCCGCCGTCAATCTCCGGCCATCAAGCAACAGCAAGTTGGCGGTCGGTTTTGGCGCTCCACCGACACGAAGCAATTGACCTGCAATCGAGCTTGGTCCAGAGAGGACGGAATCCGTGATAAAATCCGTGTCAGCCGCGATTTCGGCCGTGGGCATTCCCTCGCCGTCGCTAAACCGGATATGCCAATTCCGCGCTCTGGCTTTCGATCGGATGCTCAGCAGGCTATCGCGCGCTCGCTCCGGCAGTTCTGAAAGGTTCCGGTTGGCGACGGCGGCGGCGCAACGAACCGCGGCCCCATAGGCCGGATTGGCGATGGCAATAGTGCAATCCGCGCTGTTTCCCTCTTTGATGCCGACAAGATGGAAATCGGTTTCGTACTGGCCACCCCCCTGGGCCGCAGTGAACGAGATGGCCGCTTCAAATGCGTGGAGGATCTCATACAGGTCTCGCAGGCGCAGGGTGCTGGGCGAAACCCCTTTTCCACCGATGCTGATTGCGAACGTCTTGCTATCCACGGGCGAACCACCGTGCTTGGGTTGCGTGTGCTTGTCGCTCCATACGCAATTCTAGCGCATCCAGCAATGCCGATACAAGCTATCCCACAGAGATTGATCGGCCTTTCGAATGTCGTCACCTCGGGGCTACCGCAAAGCGATTCGAGGCGGGAATGGCTGAGCCGCGTTAACTTGCGTCAGCTTCTCGAACGCCTCCGCCAGCGCCACTTCCGGCAGCCCCGGATTCAGTCACGCCAGCGCCGCTCGCAACTCACGCAGCAACACGGCCTCTTGCAGGCTCTCGCGCCCCGACGTGCTGTGAGGCCCAAACGTCTCGTAGTTATAAGCATGAACGCTCTGGCAGACTCGTTCAAATAGCCGGCGAAAGCAAGTTTGCCGCGCCGCCGACGCCGACTGTTGCCTTTCGCCACGGACGCGGCGATGATTCGGGGAAAGGATGGCTAAACGGAGTACGCCCTGCCAGGCGGTCAGCCAGTTCATCGCTTTCCGAACTGGGGGAAAGGGGGCGGTGTCGGCCCATCGCGACCGCGACGACCACCGAGACCACGCGCGTCCCCGACACGGTCGCCGCTTCCGCGGCGACCACTTCATGAATAATCCTCACTAGCGGACCTTGGCCATCTGCCGCACGAACTCGGCGTCGAGCTGCTTCAGGTCGCCAAACGCCTGCCGGAACTCGCGCAGCCGGCTGTCGGCATTCTCGCGATAAAGCTCCAACGCCTGCTCCTTGCGGATCGGCTGCACATGCCGGTTCGAGGCCCGCCCACGCAGCCGATGCACCAACCCCCTGTCGCCCTCCTCCTGGTAACGAGCCCAGACACGCTTCGCCTGCCGGTAGCTCATCCCCAGCAACTCCGCCCCCTTCACCAGAGAAAGCTCTTGTGACTTCACCCGACTTAGAACCTCCAAACGACGCCGCTCCTTGCCGCTCATCTCAAATGTCTCCATGAACACCTCCTTTTCAGAGGTGATTGTGGGGACATTTCTACCCGCGCCTTAAGGGGTCCGAACTGGGGGAAAGGGGACGGTGTCCGCCCATCGCGACCGCGACGACCACCGAGACCACGCGCGCGTCCCCGACACGGTTGCCGCTTCCGCGGCGACCACTTCATGAATAATCCTCACTAGCGGACCTTGGCCATCTGCCGCACGAACTCGGCGTCGAGCTGCTTCAGGTCGCCAAACGCCTGCGTAAACTCGCGCAACCGGCCGTCGGCATCGTCCCAGATGAGCTGCTTCTTTTCGGAAAGCGTTTTGACGTAAGCCAGGTACTGCTTGGGACGCTGGCGGATCAGAAAGTAATTCAACGCCCAGGCTTCGGCGTAGGCGTCGCCCGATTGTTTCGGGTCGCGCAGCCGCTCGTCGCTCGAAACGAGCGTGGCCAGCGAATCGGCCGGCCGCGGCCTGGCGAGATACTCGCGAAATCCGGCCAGCCGCACCTGATTGACCGCGCCGATCGTCCGCCATCCCTTGGAGTTGGTCAGGTCGGGCGTCTCGAAATAGATGGCCACTCCTTCACTCAGCCAAAGCGGAATGTCGGCGTAGCGCGTTTGCAGCCCGCAGTTGAAGGCGATCTGGTGCGTGGCCTCGTGGATGATCGTGGCCACGGTCCGCTCGGCTTCGGGCCGGGCCAGCATCTGGTTGATCTGCGCGGCACTGCTGCGTTTGTCGCCCGCCCGGCGCAGTGCCTCGACGCCCGTGAGGTCGTACATCGTCATGCGGTTCGAGCGGAGACTGTAATAACCGATGATCGCGTTGACGGCGTCGCCGAGTTCCTTGCCCGCGTAGGCGGCGTAGGACGCCTGGTCGGCAAACACGACGGCCACCAGCGGAAACTCCGGCTCGTGCAGATCGAAGTCCTTTCGCGACCAGAAATTGGTGAACGCCTTGTAAAGCCGCTCGAACAGCGCCCCGCACCACTGGGCATAGGCCCGCGAGGTGTTGTGGCAGATCAGGTAGTGCTGCGTGACGTGAATGTCGAAACCGGGCAGCTCTCGCCGCAGCCGCGCTGCGAGCTGCTCCGACGAAAGAGGCGTCATCGGCTCGTCGTCGTGCTTGTGTCGCACGAGTTCTTCCGGCGGCACCGTCCAGAGCGAACCGTCGGCCGACAAGAGGAGCATGCCGTCGTCTTCGGCCGTCACCAGCAGCCGGCCGGCAACCGACACTTCCTCGCCATTCTGCCGCAACACGACGTGCTCGACGGCGGCCGCGAAGTGCGGGCAGGCGAGCGAGATCGAAATGAGGAAGAGGCAAAGCCGCATGATGATTTTGGATTTTCGATTTTGGATTGCGGGAGCGTGCGGTAGCGCAAAGGGAGTCTGGCGCACCGGCAGTTGCAGGCGCGCGTGGCTATCTCTAGGTTAGCCGACGCGGCCCGCGTTCCCAAATAGCATCTCATCGGTTTGCAAAGCCAGCGTTCGTCTTACGCGCCAGCCACGCGGCGGCGATGGCAATGGCCTGCACAGCCAGATACATCGCCAGGCAGATGCCCGCCACCTGGTCTTGCGCGCCGAAGTGCAACAGCCCGAAGATGTGGTTCGACAGCGGCTCGATTCCGGGCGGGGCCACCAGCACGCTGGCGTCGAGCTCCCCCAGCGACCAGACGAACGAGACCAGCCAACCAAGGAAGATCGCCGGCCACCGTAAGGGCAGCACAATCAAACGCCAGGTCTGCCACCAACCCGCGCCGTCCAGCTCGGCGGCCTCCAGCAACTCGTCGGGCAACATGCGAAAGGCCGGCCAGATCACCAGCGTGGCCAAGGGCAAGCAGTGGGCCAGGCAGCCCAACACCGGGGCCGTGATCGTGTGGTCGTACAGATGGACGAAGTAAGGAATGGCAGGCCGATTCAAGATGGCAATGATCGCCAGGCCCACCAGCGGTCCTGGAATGGCCAACAACCAGACGACCGACGCCAATCCGGCCCACGCCCGCCACCTGCCGCGACGGGCCAACCAGGCCACAGGCAGGGCCAACAGCACCGCCACGGTCGCCGCTGCCCCGCTGATTCTGAGAGACATGGCGATCTCGCGCTGATGACGAAGTGTAAGCCTTGCACCGTCGGCACGCGGGTTGAGCGCCACCATCGAAACACACTTCTTCGCCGACCAGGTGCGGACCCTTCCCGTCGGCGCATCGACGACTTCAACGCCCGCTTTCCAGGCCAGACTGGCTAGCGGCAAGACGGTCAACGAGCCGATTGCGACGAGTGTGCCGGCCGCCGCCAGCGCCCGCCAGCGTCCCAACTCGAAGACGAATGTTTTCCGCGGACTGCCGCGGCGCGTCAGCGGCACCAGCCTGGCCACCAACAAAAGTGCCGTGGCGAGCATCCCGCCGGTGACGAGCACGCCGGCCCATACGCCGGAAGCTCCCAGGATGCCCGAATCGGGATCGTACACGGTCGCGTTGTCTCCGCGGCCGAGCGGTTGGATGTCGCCCAGCGCGAACGCGGTGTAAAGCTCTTCGGCGAAGGTGCGGACCTGAAAGAAATCGGTGACCGACATTTCTCCCGCCGCCACGAGGGCAACCCACAGCGCGGCCACGCCCACGGCGCCCAGCGCACGGCGCAGCGTGACATGGAGTGCCACCTGCCAGGGGCTGACGTCGAGCATCGCCTGTTCCTCCAAGTCGCGTTCGACCAGCGCCGCGCCGGCACCGACGAAGAGCACGACCCACGGTAATGCCGCGGCGGTGTGAATCCAGATTGCCCCACGCCAGCCGGCGATGATCGGCGGGCCGCCGAAGAGCGCCGTAAGCCAACCATCCATGCCCAGAGCCGCCTGCCACGCGCCGGCTTGCACATACAGCGGCAGGAAGAGAAAGCCGGCGAGCAAAGCAATGGCCGTGCGGCGGCCGGGCAAGTCGGTGCGCGCCAGCAGCA
This sequence comes from Pirellulales bacterium, assembly GCA_035534975.1. Classification (GTDB taxonomy): domain Bacteria; phylum Planctomycetota; class Planctomycetia; order Pirellulales; family JAICIG01; genus DATKSN01. The sequence goes on along the minus strand of DATLQY010000788.1, from coordinate 5,492 downwards.
GCGCCAGCGCCGCACCCAGCGGAACGCTCAGCCCCACGACGGCGGCCGACAGCAGCAGCGTGTTCTTGGCCAGCCGCGCCGTGCGAAAGTCGGCCAACGCCCAGGCGGCGACAACCATCAGGAGCAACAGTCCGCCGCAAAGATACATCCACCGGCGTGTCAATGGTCTACCAACCTTCTCACAGAGGCTCTGCCGTGGAAACCGGGCGACAATTTAGTTACGATACCGTTGGAGTTCGCTTGACGCCACAATGGTTCTCATCGCCGGTGAAACAATGAACGAGGTCTTGTCTATCAGCGAAATTGAATCGCGGTTTGCCTCGGAGTGGGTCCTGGTCGATGATCCACAACTAGGAGACGGCGACGAAGTGCTCGCGGGCAGGGTCGTGTGCCATAGCAAAGACCGCGACGAGGTCTATCGGAAGGCGATTGAGCTAAAGCCGAAACACTTTGCGTTCGTTTATACCGGCAGCATACCTGAGAACACGGCTATCATCCTATGCAGCGATTTCAACCCGATAAAGGCTTAGTTGTGGTCCGCGCCGCCCTCCATGGACCGGCGGGAGTCGCGCGCCTGGCGCTGGCCGTCGACACAGGAGCAACCGGCACGCTGATAAACGCGGCACCCTTGGTGTCCATCGGATACGATCCCGCATTGGCCACCCAGCGGGTCGAGGTAACGACCGGCAGTTCGGTAGAATTCGCCACGCGCCTGGTTGTCGACAAACTGGATGCGATTGAGGATTCGCGCAACAACTTCTCGGTTTTGTGCCACACACTCCCGCCCAGTACGATGGTCGATGGCGTGCTTGGGTTGGATTACTTCCGTGGGAAGGTATTGACGATCGACTTCGATCGTGGGTTGATTTCACTGACCCAGCGACGAAAGCGAAGACGATGATCCACGATCAAGCCAAAAGATTTCTCGCCGAGCACGACGTCAAGTTTGTGCTGGCGCAGTTCGTCGATATTCACGGCGTGGCGAAAACCAAGGCCGTGCCGGTGGCGCACTTCGACGATGTGCTGCGCGACGGGGCGGGGTTCGCCGGGTTCGCGGTGTGGGGACTGGGGCAGGAACCGCATGAGGCCGACTATATGGCCGTGGGTGAGCTGGACACGCTGTCGCTTGTGCCGTGGCAGCCCGGCTACGCGCGGATCGTCTGCAACGGCGTCGTCGATGGCGAGCCGTGGCCCTTCGATACGCGGTACATCCTGCGGCAACAGCTTCGCCGGCTCGAAGACCGCGGCCTGACCATCAACACGGGGCTGGAGCCGGAGTTCATGCTGCTGGTGCGAAAGCCCGACGGCTCGTTCGACGTAGCCGACGCCAGCGACGCCCTCGATAAGCCCTGTTACGACTACAAGGGCCTCTCTCGCAGCCGGGCGTTCATCGAGAAGCTGGTCGATTCGCTGCTGGCCGTCGGCATCGACGTTTATCAGGTCGATCACGAAGACGCCAACGGGCAGTTCGAGATCAACTTCACCTATAGCGACGGCCTGACGACGGCCGACCGGTTGGTGTTCTTTCGCATGGCCGCGGGCGAGATTGCCCGTGAGCTGGGGATGATCTGTTCGTTCATGCCCAAGCCGCTGGCCAACCGCACGGGTAGCGGGCTGCACACGCACATCTCGCTGGCCGACGGCGACGACAAGAACCTGTTTCATGACGCCGCCGACCGCCGCGGCCTGGGCCTGTCGCCGTTGGCCTACCATTTTCTGGGCGGGCTGCTGGCCCACGCTCCCGCCTTGACGGCTTTCGCCGCGCCCTCGGTGAACTCCTACAAGCGCTTGGTGGTCGGCCGATCGTTCTCCGGCGCCACCTGGGCGCCGGCCTATATCTCTTACGGCGCGAACAACCGCACGTCGATGGTCCGCGTGCCCTTCGGCCGGCTGGAGCTGCGGCTGACCGATTCGAGTTGCAATCCTTACCTGGCGACGGCCGCGATCATCGCGGCCGGACTCGACGGCATCGACCGCAAGCTCGACCCCGGCGAGCCGCACAACGTCAACCACTACACGCTCAGCGAGACCGAGCTTCGCGAGCGTGGCATCGCCGTGTTGCCGCAGAGCCTGCACGAAGCGCTCGCCGCGCTGGAAGGCGACCCGCTGTTCAGCGAGATGCTCGGCCCGGCGTTTGTGGACGAGTTTATTCGCTTGAAGCGGATGGAGTGGGTCGAGTACCATCGCCACGTGTCGGACTGGGAAGTCAGTCGGTATCTGGAGTTCTATTAAGCATGTGCGGTATCGTTGGCCTTTTACTGAAGGATCGTAGCGCCTCGCCCTCGCTGGGCCGGTTGTTGCTGCCGATGTTCGACTGCATGGGCGACCGCGGACCCGACTCCGCCGGCCTGGCCGTGTTTCAACCCGCCGGGCAAGCGGCGGCCCGGCGCTTCAACCTCTATGCCCCGACGACCGGCTATGCGTGGTCGAACTTGCTCGATCGCTTCCGCACCGATCGCGACGCGCAAGCCGCCGTCGAGCCGCTGGAAAAACACGCCATTCTGACATCATCGTCCGAGGCCGCGCAGGTCAGAAGCTGGCTTGCCGCTTACGATCCCGCGCTGCACTTGCTCTCCGTCGGCCGCTCGATCGACGTCTACAAAGACGAAGGGCATCCCTGTGAAATCGCCGAGCGGTATCACTTTGCCACGCTGTCGGGCAGCCACTGCGTGGGCCACACGCGGATGGCCACGGAGTCGGCCGTCTCGCCGGCCCACGCGCATCCTTTCACGGCCGGCGAAGATTTTTGTCTGGTCCACAACGGCTCGCTCTCCAATCCCTACATGCTGCGCCGCAAGCTCGAAGCGCAGGGTCTCACGTTCGAGACCGACAACGACACTGAGGCGGCCTGCCGCTTCATCGAATGGCGGCTGCGGCTGGGCGACACGATCCATCAGGCGCTCGAAGCGGCGTTTGCCGAGCTCGACGGTTTTTATACGCTGCTGATCGCCACGGCCGGCAGCATGACGCTGGTCCGCGACGCCTTCGCCTGCAAACCGGCCGTCGTCGCCGAGACCGACGACTACGTGGCCATCTCGTCGGAGTTCCGCTCGCTGGCCCACCTGCCCGGCGTGGCCGAGGCGAATATCTTCGAGCCGCTGCCAGAGGAAATCTACACCTGGAACGTGTGATTTAGCAGCTTTGCCACTGGATTTCGCCCCGCTCCAGCCGGTCTTCATAGTCGCTCAACCGGTCGTGATAGTCACCCAACTCCGAGAGCAAACCGTCCTCGCCGTCGTCCAAAATCGTAACCATTAAGCGAACGGGGCGTTCTGGCAGTTCGGTCAGGGCCAATTCCAGACGGCCGTCTGGATTGAGCGTCGTCTCGAGCGTTTTGTACGTCACCTTTGCCGTCATTTCAATTCACCACCACCTGGAGGTTGGAAGTCCTCAGGCAAGCACGCTATGTTAGAATGCTATTCGCGGGGATTACGCAGTCTAGTTGAAGGAGGAAGCTTGTGGCTAGGTCTTCGTTCAGCGAGTTGCTCCAGAAGAAAAAAGAGAGCTACGACGCGGAAGCGACAAAGAACAAAGAGATCATCGACGAATGGGTGCAGGCCGTTGGCAAGCTTTTCACGCAGTTTCGTTCTTGGCTTGCTGTCTCCGACCCGACACAGATTCTAAGAGTTGAGGAGGCAAAGACGGACGTCAACGAACCCAACGTGGGTCGTTACCAGGCCCCGCGTCTGGACATCCGAGCGTTCGGTAAATGGGTGGGCATCATTCCGAAAGCCCGCAAGACGGTCGGCACGGCCAGGCCGCCGCAATCCGGCGCACCGGCTCAAGCCACGGGGAGAGTGGATATCACAGACGAGGTTCGTCGCTATGTGCTGTATCGCTTTGGCCTCAATGACGAGGATTCGTGGTTCATCGAGGGTCCCTCTTCCGACTCCCCGCAGAAGCTCACCGAAGAGTTGTTTGAGGAGGCCTTGATGAGTTACTTCCAATGAAAACGCTTCAAGATGCTTGGGACTGGTACGACTCGACGAAAACGAACATTAGGAGGATGCAGCGGCTGGGGAGCCGCCACTGGAACGACGACTCTCTCGCGGGCACTTCGATCCGAAAGGATGAAAAGTTCAAACAGATCGAGGCGGATGACATCCGGCGAGAAGCTTCGCGGGCCCTCGATCCAATCGACGATCTCGGCATCCTGGTCTTATTTTCCGTGTTTGAGTCGGCCGTCCGCGACCATCTGGAAGGAGTCGTCGAACCCCTGCGGGCGACGCTTGAGCGCACAGTTTTACAAAAAGCAGCCGACGACGCACTCGAAGGCATCAAGTACGGTAGCTTTGCCAACAACGTTTTGACCCCCTTGCAGGACCAGCAACGCATCACGGCAGAGTTGAGCGACAAGGTGAAGCAGGTCCGCGACTACCGCAACTGGGTTGCGCACGGCAGGCGCGAACCTCGCCCGCAGAATGTCATTAATCTAACCGCGAGCCAAGCGTTTGCGCGGCTCAAAGAATTCCTTGACACACTCGGCATTGCGGTTGAGGCAGAATTGGAGGAGTTGGCCGAGTCGAGCCAACCAGGTAGCGGCGAAGGTCCGGATTAAGAACTGAGGCTTGTCGTACGGAGAGCCGTTATCTTCGGAATGGCTCAGAACAAAAGCTGCAATTGAAACAATGGACCGCCCTGTACCGATCAACGGCCTCCTCACCATCGACCTGGCCCGCTGGAGCGTGCGCGAACTGAACCAGTTCATGCACCATGAGTTGCGGCGCAGCAAGATCGAGCGGATCGACGTGCTGCACCCCAACGGCCAGCACAACCTGGCCGTGGGCGTCGATTGGCCAGTCGAGATTGAAATTCGCGGGCATGCGGGCTACTTCATCGCCGGCATGAACAAACAGGCCCGTGTGACGATCCATGGCAACGTCGGCTGGAGTGTGGCCGAAAACATCATGTCGGGCACCGTCCGCGTGCGCGGCAGCGCCTCGGAATGCGCCGGTGCCTCCGGCCACGGTGGTCTCGTGGTGATCGAAGGAAACGCCTCCAGCCGTTGCGGCATCTCTCTGAAGGGCTGCGACATCGTGGTGGGCGGCAACGTCGGGCATGTCTCGGCGTTCATGGCCCAGGCCGGGCGGCTGGTCGTGTGCGGCGATGCCGGCGCCGGACTGGGCGACTCGCTCTATGAGGCCGTGATCTACGTGCGTGGCAAGCTGCACGGACTGGGCGCCGACGCCCGTGAAGAAGAGATGACCGACGCCGACCGATGCCAGGTGGCCGACTTGTTGGCCCGCGCCGCGATCGACTGCGACCCCAACGAATTCAAGCGAATCGCCTCCGCCCGAACGCTGTATCACTGGCACTCCGACGCGTCTCCGCACGCGTATTCGTAACGGCAATGATGAGGGATGAGGGATGAGGGACGAGGGATAAGGGACGAGGGCAACCTCTGTCCCTCGTCTTAAGGTGGCATTCGCTTCGCGCGCGCTCCGCCCCCTACTCCTGAGCCCTGAGCCCTGAACCCTGAACCCTGAACCCTG
>DATLQY010000787.1:0-3647 GCA_035534975.1 Pirellulales bacterium | reverse complement strand
GCGGTGCAAGGCTTCGCCTTGCTTCCCGCCTTCGATGAGACCTCGCACGGCACGGACTGGAACGACCTGGCCCAGGAGCAGGGCATCGAAACCGCGTCCGCCCTCCTCGCGGAAGGGCTTGGCCGCGCGGCCTTGCAGCAGGGCGGGCTCACCGCGGAGCGCGGGGAAATCGCTCAGCAGATGGCAAACAATCGACCGATGGAAAAGAACCGCGAGCGCGAGCTCGCCCAGGAGCAGGCTCAGGACCCCGGCCTTGGCCGTTAGCACGCGCGAAGGAGACGCAGCCCGCGAGACGGGTCCCGATCGGGTGCTGAAACACGGCTTGATGCCAACGTGCTCGGGGGCCTGGCCGATCGGCCGCGGGTAGCTCGCTCGCCTGTGGGGCCCCATCGGCACGCAAGGACGTGTCCGCCTCGACCCGCACCCGGGCGCCGGCGCCGCCATCAACGCGTTGGCCTCGCTCCCTGGCGCCAAGCGCCGCCGCAGCTACCACGACATTGGTGGCCCCGAGCATTAGGTGGTGCCTAAATCAACGGTGCTGCGCCGAGCAGCGGGGCGAGGGTCACGTGGCTTGCGGGCGCGGCAGCGGGGTGATGTCGGGAAGCGTCAGCACGCGGGCGGCCCAAGCCTGGACGCCGGGCCACCTCGCAAGGTCGAAGCCGCCCTCGTCGGCGGCCTGGGTGTAGGCGACCAGCGCGATGTCGGCGACAGTGGGGCCGGCATCGGTGAGGAACGGGTGCGACGCGAGGCGGTGCTCCATGACGTCGAGCGCCGCCTCGCCGCGTTCACGGCACTGCCGCAGGCGCGCTGCTTCCTCTGCCTCACGTCTCAGATACGTGATGATGTAGCGAGCAACAGCGATGGCAGGCTCGTGGCTGTACTGCTCGAAGAACAGCCACTCCATCACCCGCGTCCGCGCAAGGCCGGAGGGGGGCAGCCAGTTCGTGCCCTCAGCAAAATGAAGCAGGATCGCGTTGCTTTCGGTGATCACTTGGCCATCAGCGAGCACAGCGATGGGCACTTTGCCGTTGGGATTCATCGCGAGGAATGCCGGCGTGCGCGTCGCGGCTACGCGGACATCCGTCTCGACCCATGCAAAATCGCGTCCGGTGAGGCGCAGGATAGTCGTGACCTTCCAGCAATTACCGCTGATGCTGTCGCCGTGAACGATGATGGCCATGGTCAAGTCACTCCCGATGGTCGCCCGCGAATAGCCGACTTCCGGTCCAACTGGAAGGCGCAACCGCATGGTAATCCGATATCGCGGGCATCCCAACGGCCGCCTTCTGGATCAGCACCAACGAGGCTCAGCGGCCGACTTGGGTCGATTCCGCCCGGAGCATAATTCAGGAATTACCCACCAAGCCCTTCAGTCGCATATCCGGGGACTTTGAGGGATGATGGTGACCATGTTAGACTGCATAGAAGCACGAGTACCGTGTCGCAGAGGAAGGCCAGCAATGAAAATCGATACCTATAAGAGCGTCGTCAATGGCAACAAATACCTCTCCGTTCCTACGGGGACAGATGTTGCCCATAAGCCTTTTCCCCACGACTTTGACCCGGAGTTACTCAAGCTCTCGCCCTTCAAGACCTCGTTGGACATTCAGCCTAACGACGCGCGCGTCGCGCTCGACAGTGCCGATGTGATCCGTCAGATTGAGGAAAGAGGTTATGCCATTCACACAGCGACGGTGACGGTCACGGTTTCAACCTCGCCACGTCCTTCCCGCAGCTAGGCGTGCAGAATTCTAGACTCTCGCAACGAACCCGGGCCGTTAGAAATGCTGTGTTTTTCTGGTGCAGAACCTCGGTGCAGATCGGGTTATGACCCCGCACCTATATGGCCCGACGCCGCAGAAGCTCATTGAGCTGGCTGCCGCCCGCCGTGACCGTCCGCAACTCATATAAGTCCGCTAAGCCTGGCCATTCCTTGGAGATGGTGGCGCGGCTTCGGTCCTCCAGGATGAATGTGACCTGCCTCGCAGCCTGCCGAACCGAAAATCGGGTCGTATTTCGAGGATCTTGTCCCCAACCTTCCAGGGCGATCAAGTTTGCCGGATCAGTGAATCGGCTGGCATCCTCGTACTCTGCCGCCAGTAGCAGGGCACGCTGGATGGACCGCAGGAGAAGCCCGGCGGTGACAGTGATCTCTTGCTCGCCTCGATCGATTAGCGCGAGCATAGGCACTTCGCCGTCACCAGGTGGGGTTCTTTCCAATGCTTCGACGATTGTCTCGAAGCCTCGCGAACGCTTATGGGCGGGCCTGTGAAGGAATTCTCCGCCGATCAAATTGCCGACGCTCACCAGCTCATAGCGGCTCTGCGTTGCGCCACCGGGCGCCAACGTGCTCGACGCATCGCGACGCGTGTCCGAAAGCTCCTGCACTACCGTCAATGCGCCACTGTGACGGCTGGCCGCCTGCGTCAAGAGCGCGGCTAGAGCAGGTACGCCGCGGAACAATATCTGTTGTTGTGTTTCAAGGAACAGCGCGCCCCTCTCAGGGCACCTATGGTCGGGATCAGGCGCCTGAAGATTCTGACATTCGCGTGGAGCCAATCGAACGCTACGGCGTCCAGCTCCTCCTGCTGCTGCTGTCGGCGAAGGGTCCGATACTGAGCCTCACCAAAGTGCTCAGGCTTGGCGGCACACACATGACCGATCACCCGCAGCCATCCGTCCGGTGACCAGAGGACGGCCCCGTCTAGAAACTTGGGATGGCCGCCACTGCACATGGCGCACGGGACGCATTCCAGTCCAGGGCGCTTTTTCCGGTCGAGTGCAAAGGAGCGAACGATCTTGTGCCCCGTCGCCACGAAATCCGGCTTGCTCCACGCCAAGCCGGGGATTTCCTCCGGGCGACTGCTTCGGATAGCGGCGGCAACCCGCTCATCGTCTGCCGATGGCGGGACCGGGTAGGGGCCTCCGGGAAGCGAGCCAGCCGGCATCGTGTGGTTTCGGCCTCGAAGAGAGGTTCCCTACATTGTAGGGAACTTTATGGATTCCAACCCCCCACGCATAGCTGAAATTGGGGATTGTCCTGTCGTGTCGCCCAGGTTTGACCGTCATCATGCAGACAGCCCCGCCGCGAACTTCATGAAACAAAGCAGCTGTGGGAAGAACGAATTCGCTCGGCCAAGTCAACCTTGTCCTAGGCCTTCCCGCGAATTGGCGCGCGGCAATCCGGCTTGTCGGGACTGCGGCCCGAGACGGGCGAGCCGGCCGGCGCGGTCGCTGCCAAATCTTCCGCCCCGGAGCTGCCGCGTAAGAATGCGAGGGGCGGCTTCTGTGCGCGCGGTCTTGTGCAGCATCAGGTCCGTCCCCATTTCCCCGTCGATTCGTATAACGGCGTAGGAGCTGAATGCAAATGCCGAAGGACACTATCTTTATCGAACCCCGCTCGGCCGGAGGTTTTGGCGCAACGCACGAAGGCGGTAAACGCGCGGTCGTCACAGGGGAGACACAACGCGAGGTGGTTCAGGAGACCAAAGCTACTCACAGGTCGATAAGTAAGGCGACATTTTTCTGGACGATCTTGGGTCGACCTGCTATCAAAGGCCATGAAGCGGGACGGGCGCAGCTTTGATCATCCTACGCTGGAGGCGATCCGGCTGATGGCCGTTGAGCGGGTGCGCGAGGGGGAACCC
>DATLQY010000786.1:0-6893 GCA_035534975.1 Pirellulales bacterium | reverse complement strand
GGTCCACTTGAGTAGCAGTTGGCCGTTCCTCGATCACTACTATCGGGTGAGTGCCCAGGTGCTCGGTCTCAACACGGAGGATTTGTCGTCGGCGTAATCGCGCCGATACCTCTGCACCTCACACACCTACCAGGTCGGATTCGGCTACCGTGACGCTGGGGGGAAAGGGGGCCTATCGACCGATCGTGCGCGCCCGGGTGCCTCTGACCACAATTCCCGAGTCTCGTGCCCCGCCGAGGCTCCTTCTACCACTCTATGAATAATCCGGGCTAGCAGCCGTAGGCGGTTGGTGTAGACTGGTGCGCAAAGGGGGATAGAATAAACCGCGTCCGAACGCGAATGCATAACGGAGAACGGCGCGATCATCATGGCTAAAACCGCAACAGAACGTCCATCCCAGGCCGCCGGCGGCCAACCGCTGGAAATCGACCTCAAAGACCCGGTGCTCGCCGCGCTTTTGGCCTGGTTGATTCCCGGTCTCGGCCATTGGTACCAGGGGCGGCGCCATAAGGCGGTGCTGTACTTCGTCTGCATTCTTGGGACGTTCATCTACGGGCTTTACCTGGGCGAAGGGCGGGTGGTCTACGCCTCGTGGCGGCCGAGCGACAAGCGCTTGCAGTATTTCACGCAGGTCGCGGTGGGAGTTCCCGCCCTTCCCGCCGCAGTGCAAGCGTTGCGAGCCAAGCCAATCGAATTCCCCGTCTACCCGCGATTCATGGTGCCTCCCGATTTGACGTCCGGCGGAGAGCTGGATCAGCTCGTCTATCGTCTTCACCGTTATTGGGAGCTGGGCACCTACTTCACCGTGATCGCCGGGCTTCTGAACATTCTGGCGATTTACGACGCCTGGGGCGGCCCGGCATTCTTAGCCCCACCCCCCAAGAAGAACGAAGACGAGGGACCACCAGGCGACACCTTGCCGGATGACGACGCTGAAAGCGGCGAGGGCTCGTAGCATGAGGAGACGATCGTGAACCCGTTGGCCCTGGCTGGAATGTTGCTGGCAACCCACGTCAACGATATGTGGTACGCGCTTCCGTTGATCGTGGCGGTTAGCCTCGTCTATTCCGCCACGCGGCACGAGCAAATGCGCGACATCATCAACGGCGCCCTCCGCACCGGTATCTGGATCGCCGGCTTCATGTTGGCGTTGTTCCTGATCCTGTTCCTGATGTCGTCGCGGGTTTAGGCGGCAAGCGCAGCGAAGAAAACCTATTCTCCGCCATCCCCACGCCAGTGAGCAAGCCGCGTAGCGGCGAGGTCGTGACCGTACCACCCTCCGCCCCACGTGCGACGTCGCGTAGGCTTTTTGTAGGGGGATGCGGAGGCGTTAGGCATTAGGAGTTGGGAAAGCCGGTCGTTGCGGAGCAACGAGAATGCAAATAGAACGCAGCAAGCGCAGCGAAGAAAACCAATCTCCGCCATCCCCATGCCAGTGAGCAAGCCGCGCAGCGGCGCGGTCGTGACCGCGCCGCCCTCCGCCCCTCGCGCGACGTTGCGTAGGCTTTTTGTAGTGGGATGCGGAGTCGGTTTTCTTCGCGCAGCGTTTTGGGCCGGCAGGGCGGCGCTGTCGCCGCTTTGCCACGGCGCTTTCGGTCCCTGGCTGTTGACCGCTGTTGACCGTGGGCATCGAAACCGATGGGGCGACGTCCCACACCAACGGAAACTTCACGGTAGAATCACGTCATGGACCGTCAGAAAGCGACACGCCAGATCGAGCGGATCGTCGACGCCATTGAGGGCGAGAAGTTCCCCGCCAAGGTGCGTGAACTGCACGTGTTCGGATCGTACGCCCATGGCGCCCTCAACCCCGACGACCTCGACCTAATCCTGATCCACGACCCAGCACCGGAGTTGTTGGAACACTTAGAGGCGGAACTCGTCAAAAAGTACGGGAAGGATTTCACCTACTGGCCGAGGGGCCAGCGGAAGTTCGAGTCGATGATGCGACGGGTGATGCGTCGCCCCGGGGAGAAGATGGACATCCTCCTAGGCACTTCGATCGAGAGGATCGTCGAGATGGGCGAGAGCATCGCCAACGCACACCGGATCTTGATCTGGTCCGACTCGGATCGGAGTTGGCGGTTGAAGCTGGACTCGATCAGGCCTGATTCGAACGCCGGCCGTGACGAGCGGGCACACTTCGCTAATCTGAAGCGCTTCAGGAGTGATCTACGCACGATGGTGAACGTGACCGAGGCCGTTTCGCAGGGCTTCCTGAAGTTGACCCGGATCGACGCCGAAAAGGTCGAGCCGAACTTGAACCGACTGTACCAGTATTGGTACGACTGGTGGGTGCAGTGCAAGGTCATGGGGAGGAACTCGATGAAGTTGCTTCGTCACGGCATGTGGTGGGTGCAGGAGCAGCGGGGTCAAGCACGTCGGAGGCCCGACCCGCCGGAACACGACGGCGTCATGTACAGCGAGGATCGGAAGTACGTCGTTTACTTTGGAAACCCTCCGCTTCACGCAGTGTACCGGGTGTGTCATGGCGATCACCGACATGTCCGTGCGTGCCTGATACCGCACTTCAAAACGGGAGAGCCGAGCGAGATGTTCGTGTTCGAGCAAGGCGAGCGGACGAACCAGATGGAACTGGAACAGATCATGCACAGAGGGTGACCAGCACGACCAGATGCGCGGACCACCATATCCGCTCGCTCGACAACCCATTCATGGCGTCGCGTGGACCTCGCGGAGGTTCACGCCATGCCATCACTTCGCCGGCGGAGCGATTCGATCAATTCGTCGATCTCCTTGGGGGTGATCCGGCGGGCCGTCCTTTCGAGCATCGTGCGGAAGTGCCGGATACCCTCCGTCGAGGTTGGCATCCCTATATTGCCCGTCGGGCCTTCGCTCGTGACGCGGATTTTTCCGTCCGTTTCCGTGATGACAAACCACGGAATGCCCTGACGGCCGCCGTCGATCTCGTTACTGATTTCATCCGCGTGCTCCCGGAGGTTCTGCATCACTTTCACGATCACATAGCCTCGTCGCCCATTCGTTGTGGTCGCACGGCGCCCCCTTCCCGCACCTCGCCTGCTTCAAACATTCTGTCGTAGCCGGACAGAGAGTACTTCGGAAGTCCCTCTTCATCGTTTACGTTCAGCCGTAGCGGGGCGTTGACGGCGACGCTGGTGAACCGGAACCGCCCGGAACCGTCGGTCCGCTGCGGTTCGACTACGTCGAGCCACGATGATTCCGCGATCAATCGTAGCGTGCGATCCGCCAGCGGTTCGCCGTTTTCGTCGAGCAGCGTCCCACTGTACGTCGCCGTCGGCTGCATTACGAGCTCCACGGAATCCGTTTCCGGCCCTAACCGGGCAAAGCCGCTGAGCTGCTTCTCCCGGTCAACGACCAGCAGCACCAGGTTTTCCTCGTCAAAGTCCACTTCGATCGTATGGTCGTCACGGATGATCGGCTGATGAATCGGACCGATAAACCCCTGCCTCTTGGTCCATGCCAAGGCCGTCAATTTCGGCGAGGGTTGAAAAGGAGCCCCGTCCCGTGTCATCCGGGCGACTACTTTCCGGTCGCCGAGCCAGGGACGGTGAAACTCGACGTCGACCGGTTCATCGGATTTCACGTCGAGCGTCCGTTCCTCAAACCATTTGCCCGACTGAACATTGAAGTCAATCTTCCCTCGCGCAACGCCCGCGTGCGCGATGCCGTTGGTATCGGCCCGTAACCAACCACCGACATTCCGGGGGGCGACATGATGCTTGCCTTGCGCATCGATCCAATGACCATCGCCGAGCTGATCAAGGTGAATCCAAGCGTTCGCGTCCGGAACGTGGTCCGGTCCCCGCGTGACGCGTACCCTCAAAGGAATAGCGGAGCGGACCGGGATGGCGATCTCTGCTTGCTCGTCATCATCATCGGACAGGATTAAGCCAGTCCAAGGCGTGCCGGCCCATTCGCGATCGAAAACGCCGAGGACGAATGCATGCCCCGATGGACAATCGAACGTGAACCGGCCGTCGCGCCGCGCGCGGACCGTCGGAATGCACCCCGTGTTTCCCGAGCCGAACCCGCGTCCTGTGACGAGGATTCCCTCAGCGCTGGCGCCAGCCGGCATGATCAAACGGCCTACGACCGGTTTCTGACAGCGAACGTGGACAGTGATGGTTCTTTGCGTAAGTTGCGCGTAATCGGTCTGATCTTCTTTCCAGGTCGTACCGATGATGTCCACACTGACATATTTGAGATTGTCGCGCGGCGCCCAGGGGAAAACGGCTTCGCCCTCGTCGTAGGTTCGCACTTGCGTGGCAGGAACGTCGCCGGCGATGATCGCGTCCTTGCCGTCTTCGGTAACAAAGCTCGCGCGAAGCTCCAGTCCGGGAACGGGATCGCCCTCAGGATCGACGATTCGGACTGTGAGTGGCGAGGGCGCCAGCAGGGCCAGCCTGGTCGAACCTTGAGCAACCAGTCCGTTGCTTAAATCTCGAATCCCGGCGACTCCCCGTCGCGAGTGCCAGGCGACGACTTGATTGACCCTGTCGTCGGCAGGAATTCTGAGAGATGCCACACCGTCAGGGCCGGTCTTCCCGAAGGCCTTGAAACGGTGCCCCGCTACGACGACCTGCACGTCGGCGGCCGGTTTGCCTTCTGCCACCACAACCACCTTGTGGTCGACCGCCGGCGCGAGCTTTAGCTGGAGGGCGTGTTCAAATGCACTGCGGACCTCGTGGGCCATCACCTGGAGCGTCGCCTGGAATGCTCCATTGGCCGAACGAGCATAAACTCTCGCGCCGCTGCCGAATACTTCGCGGATTACCGCCCTGCCGGATTCGTCGGCGCGGGCCGTCATGTCCAGTTCCGGGTATTGATGCGACGATTCCACGATCGCCTGTGCCGCGGGCGAACCGTCGGGCATGCGGACCTTGAGCCTCAGCGTCAACAGGCCGTCGTCGGGGGGCGTTTCCGTCTGCTCATTCACCGCCGGGTTTTCGGTCGCGGCATCCGGCGCGGGAGAACCAGAGGAACCCTGTTTCCCTGCATCGTCGTCCTCAACCGCTATCGAAATCGTGCCAAAAGCGGTGACGGCAGCCAGAGCGACGGCGATGACGCAGACGAATGCCCGGCCGCGCCGGGTCAAGCAGGTGCTTCGACTGCGGCGCTCATCGAGCAACCCGGCGACGCGCGATTCGAGTTTCCAGCGGGAGGTGAACAGGCCAACCGCCCCCGGCAACGGGCTGGCGGAACGTACCAACCGCGCCAGCGTCAGCAGCGTTCGGCTGTAAGAAGGGGCGTCGGTCGCAGCCAGCACGTAGTTGTCGCAAACCTCTTCGCGGGCCTGTGACAATTGCCGATTCAACGCCTTTACCAGCGGATGGAGCCAGAAGAGGGCCGCCGCGACGTTCTGCAGCATCACGATCGCCTGATCGCGCCGGACGACGTGGGCCACTTCGTGAAGAAAAATGGCGCGCAATTGCCGCGGCGTCACCCGGCCGAGCAATCGCTCCGGCAGGACGATCCGCGGACGGATCAAGCCGGCGGAGAACGGCCCCGACACCCAGTCCGACAAAACGAGCTCCGGCAGTTTCTCAAGTTGCAGTGCCCGGCCGGCTTGGGCGAATGATTCTTCGATCGCCGCATCTTCATTGGGCCTGGCCGCGGCCAGAATCCGAGCCAGGCAAGAGCAACCGATCGCCAGCTTCGCCAAGAGGATCGCCGATCCGATGAGCCAGATCATCAGCAACACAAGAACGGCCAGTCGAAGTGTGGCCCCAAACCCGATCGTGGTCGACTGCGGGCTAGAAGATCTCCCCTGCGATCCCAATGAAGCGGTCCCTTTTGGCTCATGGAATGCTTGGTTGGCGACGGTATGTGGGCCGCTTTGCCGCGCGTCGGCCACGTCGAATGGCCCGTCCGAAAATCGTTCGCGATCATCCCTGATGAGACCACCGGTTCGGTCCAATTCTTCTGACCACGCCGGCCAGGCGGATGCGGCAACCGGTTCTGTTGCCGGAACTGCGGCGGCCCGATCCGACACGGGTTTGACGGCCACCTGCATGACCGAGAGGGGCAACCAGCTTGGCGCCGACAATTGCATCACGCCGGCTGTCAGAGGAGCAAGCAGGACCAGCACCAGACCGGCCAATAGTACACCGTAGCGCAGCGCCGCGCTGCGCCGCAGGCCAAGGCTGATCGTCAGGGCGACTGCTGACACGACTGCGGCTTGTAGCAGGACATTCAAACTCCAAATCGAAAACAGTTCGCCGGGATTCCCATTCGTCCAAGAGCTCATGACATCTTCCCCCGTGGCTCGCCTGTGGATTGGGTAATCGTCTCCGATTGATCGATCATCATCCGAATTCGTTCGGCCTCGGCCGGCGACAACCCGCGGTATTCGATCAGGGCCGTCACCATGTCCTCGGGCGAGCCGGCGAAGAACCGGTCGACCAGTTGCACCACCTTGGCCCCAAGCGACACGCTCCGCGGTCGGGCGGCGGAATAAAGGAACGTCCGCCCCTCCTCGCGATGGACGAGCCAGCCTTTTTCTTCAAGCCGCACCATCATCGTTTGCACGGTGTTGCGGGCCACGTCCCGCCGTTTCACTAACTCCTGCCGCACCTGGCTGACCGTGGCTTCGCGCAATTCCCACACGACTTCCATGATTTCCCGCTGTGTGACCGTCAGCGGCGTGACATCGGCCTTCGCCATGGATCTTCTCCCAAAAGCTTCACCTACGAACCGTCGGCAATTATACCTACTGTGCGTAGGCATGTCAAGTAGGCATTAGGCGTTAGCCCAACCTATTCACCACCCCGGCTCGATTACACATTCGACTCGATATAATACTTAAGGGGGGCGTGGCTGTATCGCAGGCGCAGTTTGCTGAGAAACCGCCCCCTTTCCCCCACGTGCAACAGGGCTCGTGGGCAGCTATG
>DATLQY010000785.1:0-6991 GCA_035534975.1 Pirellulales bacterium | reverse complement strand
GCCGGTCGCGTCGTGTCCTCCGCCGGGCGCCCAACTGCCGGCCTCGTGCCCGCTGGTGGCTTGCAGCGAGACCAAGACGTCGCGCAAGGCGTTGTTCCACTCGTCCCACGGTTCACCGCCCATGTGGTGCATTACCTGGGTGCCGTAGTACCAGTAGTACATATTCACGTGCTCGCGCCGCGGCAGGTTCCCCAGCCGCAGCCAATCGACGCCGGCGCGCAACTGCGGATTGTTTTGCCGCCAACCCGAATACTGCCGGCAGAGCAAGCCCTCGGCGGTCATGGCGGGTGTCGGGTTCTGGCCCGGCATGTAATCGTAAAGGCCCTTTTTCGGCTCAGTCTGGACCTGGCCCAGGAACCTGGTCGCTTTGGCGAACACCTCCGGCGGCACGTTGAGGTAGGCCATTTGCGCGCTGCGGAGGGCCATCACCTGCCAACCGACGACGCTCAGGTCGCCGGGCTGGCCGGGAGCGTAGCGCCAACCCCCCTCCGGGTGTTGTGCCTGGACGATGAAGTTGATCGCTCGCTGGGCCGGGTCGCGGAGGTTTTCGGTCCGCGACAAGGCGTAGGCCTCGCAGAGCACGATGGCGGTCTGGCCGTGAGCGTACATATTGCCGCCGCCCTGGCCGCGGAGGTCGCCGTCGGGCTTTTGCTGGTCCATCAGCCACCGCAGCCCGCGCGCGACGGTCAGGTTGTAGTCGCCTCGCAGGTGCGTCTGCCCCGCGCCGAGAAAGGGCAACAGGGCCAAGGCCGTGGCCGACGTATCGCTTTCGACGCGCCCCGCATCGCCGCAGCGGCCGTGGCAATCGCCGGCCTGGTCGAAGCGGTGCAGACTCCAACTTCCGTCGGAATTCTGGTGGGCGTCGAGCCACTTCAAAGCGCGCGTGACAGCCGCTTCGCTTTCGATGGTTCCCCCTTCGCGAATCGCCAGTTGGCTGCGGACCCGCGGGTTGCGGCCGGCCAGGATCTTGCCGGGATCGGCCGGTCCGGTCGGCACCAGCGAGGGGTCGGACGGACCAAACAAATCGCCCATCGGATCACCCACGAGGATCGCCATGTCGTCGGGTTCGACGTCGGCCTTGGCAAACGGATCGTTGTCGGGCATTGGCTCCAGGTTTACCGCGCCCGGCGACTCGAAATCGGGCTGGTTGGTCAAGGGCGACAGCCGTTGCGCGTCGCCCTCCTGGTCGAGCAGGTTGACTTCGGCGGCCAGAATGAGCGGCCGCGCGACGCTCTTGTTCCGCACGACCCATAGGCCGAGCCCGATGATTACGAGCATGTGAATCACGATGCTGACCAACACCGAGGGCAGTTCCTTCCACACCCAGCGGCGTTGCCACGCATCGGCGTCGGTGGCCACCGGCGGGCCGGCTGGTGGTGCGGGCTCCCTTTGGCCGGCGAACGCATCGCCGGCGCCCCGTGCCGTGGGCGCCGGAACGGGTGCTGGATTTGCCGCCCATGCCCCAGCGACGTCCGTCACCTGGGCGGAGGGGACGTAAGCTTCCCGCGGTCGGACAGGCATCGACCAGGGCGACTTGGGCCGGGCCGGCGTGTCGGCAACTTCACCACGCCTGCGAAGCAGTTCCAGCGCCTGCTGTTCCTGTTCCTCGGTCAATTCGATGCTGGTTCCGCAACGCCAGCAATCGGCCACCAAGAGCCAAAGTCGCACCGACATCGGCGCCTGACACTGGGGGCAGGCGCACGATAACACGTCGCCATCGAGCCAAAGGGCGCCGGTATGGGCCGACGATGCCGCCTTGGCCGCCGGAAAGGGACCCAAATGGATACGTGAGCCGGGATCGCCGTCTGCCACGGTGGTGGAAACTCCAGGAAGCCGTTCTCCAGTCTAACGCGGTCCGGCAGGCATTGGCAACCTACGGGGCGACAGTGGCGGAAATGTCCCGGAGTCGTTAATCTATATTCCAAGCGGCCGTGAACCCATGCAAAAGTAGTCTTCGGAGCGAATTCATGGCGTCAGAACTCCAGAGCCTCGTGGGCGAGCTGGAGGCCAACATCTCCAAAGTGGTCCTGGGCAAAGCCGATGTCGTGCGGCTTTGTACCGTGGCGCTTTTGGCCGGCGAACACGTACTGTTGGAGGACGTGCCGGGCGTCGGCAAGACGTTGGTCGGCAAAGCGATCGCGAAGAGCGTGGCGGCCAAGTTCTGCCGCATTCAATTCACCCCCGACCTGCTCCCCAGCGACATCGTGGGCAGCAGTATCTTCAACGGCAAGACGAGCGAGTTCCATTTCAGCCCGGGGCCGATCTTCGCCAACATCGTGCTGGCCGACGAGATCAACCGCACGACGCCCCGCACGCAAAGCGCGCTGTTGGAAGCCATGAGCGATTGCCAGGTGTCGATCGACGGCACGACACACCCCTTGCCTCGGCCCTTCATGGTCATCGCCACGCAAAACCCGTTCGAGTTCGAAGGGACCTACCCTCTCCCGGAAAGTCAGCTCGATCGTTTCCTGTTGCGGATCAGCGTGGGATATCCCGACCGCGAGGACGAGCTGCAAGTGCTCACGATCCACCGCGACGGCGAGCCGGTGGACGACTTGACACCCGTTCTGGATTGCCATCAGGTGCTTAAGCTGCAACAAGCGGCGCGGAAGGTGACCGTCGACGAGGCGATCCACGAATACCTGCTCGACATCGTCGAGGCGACGCGCAACAGCGAGGAGTTGCACGTCGGCGTGAGCACCCGCGGCGCGCTGTGTTTGTACCGGGCGAGCCAATCGTTGGCGCTAGTCGAAGGGCGCGACTTCGTCGTGCCCGACGACGTCAAGCGTCTCGCCGTGGCCGTGCTCTCGCACCGCGTGATCACCAAGGGTTACCTGCATGGTAGCCAGCGGGGTGCGGTCGAATCACTGATTCAAAGGTTCGTCGACGATCTGCCGGTGCCGGGGTAGGGACCATGCGCATCCAACTCCGCACCACACTTTGTCGCGAGGGCCTGTATTACCTGGCGCTGTTGGGGTGTCTGCTGGCCGGGGCCATGGTGCGGCAGATCAACTTGTTGATGATCTTGTTCGGCATGTTGGCCGGGCCGTTGTTGCTGAGTTTGCGGCTGGCCAAGACGTCGCTGAAGCACGTCGAGATCGAGCGTAAACTGCCCGCTTCGATTTCGGCCGGCGATCTGTTGCACGTCGAACTGAAACTCACCAACCGGTGCCGCCGGCTGGGGAGCTGGGCGGTGCTGGCCGGCGATTCGATCGAGCGTGAAGCGGCGCCTCTCGCCGTCGCGCCTTTGGTTTCGGAGGCCTTGTTTTCGTACTTGCCGCCCGGCGAGTCGAGGAGCGCCACGTACCGCGGCCGGCTTCCCTGGCGCGGACGATACCGGTTCGGTCCCTTGCGACTCTCGACGCGTTTCCCGCTCGGGCTCGTACAGTACGACCTCACGTTCGAGCAGCCCGACTCGTTGGTGGTCTTCCCCAGGCTGGGGCGGCTCACCGCGGGCTGGCAGCGCTGGCTCGAAAGTGCCGAACTGGGGCTGGGGCACGGCGCGCGGCAGCAGGGATTCAGGGCGGGAGAGTTCTACGGGCTGCGCGACTGGCGCAGCGGCGACAGCCGGCGCTGGCTTCACTGGCGGACGTCGGCACGGCGTCAAACGCCGGTGGTGCGGCAGTTCGAACAAGAGCGGAACCAGGCCCTGGCCGTGGTCGTCGAGCTTTGGCAGCCCCAACGTCCCCAGGTGCACCACACCGACAACGTGGAATTGGCCGTCAGCTTCGCGGCCACGATCGCCGCCGAACTTTGCCGTCAGGGCGGACGCTGGCTCAGCCTCGCCGTCGTCGCTCGGCAACGTTGGTCGGCACGTGGTCCGACTTCGAACGCGCTGTTGCATTCGGCGCTGGAACCCTTGGCCCTGGCCCAAGCCGACCCCGACGACCGCCTGGACGAGGCGTTGACCGAGGTGCTCGACCACCTGCGGCCTGGCACGCGTGTGTTGGTGATCAGCACGCGGAAGTGCAATCTCAGCGAAACCGAGCGGTTCAACGGACTCTGGACCGATCCGCGCCGCCGCGCCTGGCAGGGGCGGATTCTGGCAATCGACGCGGGCGCGGCGGAGTTGAACGAATTCTACGTACCCGTTTGAGCCAACCCATGCAAGTCGAACGATTGCTCCAAATCAGCATGGCGGCGCTGGCCGCGCTGGGCACCCTGCTGTTGGGCATGGGCGAACGTGATTTGACCTTGCCCGTCCTGGCCGTCATCGTCGCCGCCAGTTCCGTGTACCTGACCGATGTCAAGGCCTGGCTGCGATTGAACAAAATGGGATCCGACGTGGCCGGCCTGGTCGCTTTGGCCGTCACCTGGCGCGACTACGAAGGTTATGAAAGCGAGAGCCAATTGCTGGTGTTGGCGAACCTGTTGATTTACCTGCAATTCGTGCTGCTCTATCGCCAAAAGAACGTCCGCACTTATTGGCTGTTGGCGCTCCTGAGCCTCATGCAGGTGGCCGTGGCCAGCGCCCTGAGCCTGAACATCGCCTTCGGGTTTTTGCTGACGGCGTACCTGTTCGTGGGGCTGATCGCGCTGTCGCTTTTTTACCTCTACCGCGAGCAGGCGCGGTTTCAGCCGCGATCCGCGGCCGAAGGGGTCGGCGGCGGCGGGGTACGGACGCCTGCCGCGGCACCGGCGGATGGCGGTCGGCGGCGCTGGCCGCTCGGCGCCGCCGGCGCGCAAGTCTCGAGACGGCAGATCGCCGGCGCCGCCGACGCCGGTTTGACCTGGGGCTTCGTGCGTCGCATCGCGCTCATCGGCGCTTCGTCAGTGGGGTTCGCGCTGGTGGTCTTCCTGGGGGTGCCGCGGGCCGGCAAATCGGCGAGTTGGCGGCCGCGTGCGCAGATCGAACAACGAGTCGTCGGCTTCTCCGAGAACGTGACGCTGGGAGAACTGGGCGAGCTCTTCGAGGACGAGAGCAAGGTGATGCGGGTCGAGTTTCATGCCGCGGACACCAATGAACCGTACCGAATCGCCGGTGCGCCCCTGTTGCGCGGCGCCCTTTTGTACCAATACGAGAGTGGCCAGTGGCGACGCGACAAAGGCTCCCGCACGCCGAACAAATGGCCTATCCTGGACGAGTTGCCGACCGAGGAAGAATGGGTCCGCCAGGAGATCACCGTCTTTGCCGGCCGCGACGACCCAGTGTTGTTTTGCGCAGTGCCAAGCTTCAAGACCGTTCCGAACAGCCATTTGCAGCATTCGGAGTCCAGTGAGCAAATCTTTCGAAGCCTTGCCATCGGGCCGGAAGCCCCATTCCGGTACGTCTTGATGACGCCTGCTTTTCGTGAACATATGCAGCGCTCCGCCGTGCCGGCGACGCGCCCGCTGGTGGACGACCTGAACTCCGTCGACTTGCTGCAACTGCCCCCCTCCGTCGACGGCATCGATCCCTTGGTTGGATTGAAGGCAATTGCGAAGCAAAAGACGGGCGAGTTCTTGCGCCGCGAACGGATGGCCAAGGCCCAAGTTCTGAGCGAGTACCTCCGTAGTTCGGGTGAATTTCGCTACTCGTCGAAGGCGGTGAATCGCGAGCGGAACCTCGATCCCATCGAGGACTTCGTGACCCTGCACAAGTCGGGACAATGCGAGTACTTCGCCACCGCCCTGGCGCTGATGCTACGCAGCGTGAACATACCCGCGCGGATGGCAATCGGCTTCAAGGGAGGAGAATGGAACAGCGCCGGCAAGTACTATGAATTCCAGGAACTGCACACCCATACCTGGGTCGAAGTGTTTCTTCCGCCCGACTTGCTCCCACCCCTTCTCGCCGGTTCGGAACAGGCGCGGAAGTACGGCGCCTGGCTCCAGCTTGATCCCACGAGCGCCAGCAGCGATCTGGAGAATGTCGACGAATTAGGGATCTTCAATTTCCGCCGTCTGACCGACCTGACGCAGTACTTGTGGTCGAACTACGTCTTGGGAATGGACTCGAAGCGGCAGAAGGAGTCGATTTACGATCCGTTGGTCGACGGGGTCGAAGACCTGTTTCGCGGCCTCGCCGACGCCGATTACCGGCGGAACCTTTGGACAAAGCTGCAGGAATTCGTCAGCGAGCGCGTCGATGGCCCCGTCGAAGGATGGCTCACCTGGCAGGGACTGTTGCTGGCGTTGGCCGCGCTGCTGGCCATGGCGGGAGCATACCGTGTCTTGAAGCTCGCAGCGCGTCTGGTCCGATGGCTCTTCCGGCGCCGCGTGGCGGCGAAGCGGCGGACCACGCGGCCCGTCGAGTTTTACGAGCGCTTCGAGTCGATCTTGGCGAGTCACGGACTGCGGAGGCCCGCCAGCCAGACGCAGCACGAGTTCGCCGTCGTCGCAGGCGCGCAGTTGGCCGAAACGCCCGCGATGCAACACGCCTCGCTTCTGCCGCGCCGCATCGCCGACGCCTTTTATCGCGTGCGATTCGGCCACGTCGATCTGGACAAATCCGACGTGCAGGCGATAGAACACGACCTCTCCGAATTGTCCGCCTCCCTGGCAGGAATCCCTCATCCCCCATGAAAATTGGTCTGGCCGGTTATCAAGGATCAGGCAAGAGCACCTTGTTCGAGTGGCTGACAGGCGTGCCTCCCGATCCGGCCGTGGCCCACGTAGGCCAAAGCGCCATGGCGGCCGTGCCCGACGAGCGTGTACGGCCGTTGTGCGAGGTTTACAAGCCCAAGAAGGTCACGCTCGCCGCGCTGGAGCTCGTCGACACGCCTGGACTCAGTCGCTCGCACGAGGGGAACGCCGCCCGGCTGGGGCTCATCCGCGAGGCTGGCTGCCTGGTGCTGGTGGTGGCGGGCTTCGGAGGCAGCGACCCGCTGGTGGACCTGGCGGGCTTTCGCGAAGATCTGCTGCTGGCCGACCTGGAGATCGTCTCCGGAAGGGTCGAACGGCTGCGCGAGAGCGTCAAGAAGCCCCGTCCCAACCGCGAACAGGAGCAGGTCGAGTTGGCGGCGCTGGAGCGGGTGCTGACGGCCATCGAGTCGGGCACGCCGCGGGCCGC
>DATLQY010000784.1:0-6118 GCA_035534975.1 Pirellulales bacterium | reverse complement strand
TGATAACCGACATTACCGACGGCGCGCTTGCCGCCGCTCCGCGCGACGAGTCGGTGCGAGTCGTCTGCGACGAGCATGAAACGCTGGGTATCTTCCAAGACTACGCGGACCAGCCCGAAATGACGCTCATGGCCCTGGTCGGCGCGAGCGGCTTTCTCGAGTTGGCTATCGTCGGCGACAGTGCCGCCGCGATGCTTGGCGTCCAGGTCGGGGCCGCGGTCGAGGTGCTTTGGTAGTGGCAGAGGGGACAGGTTACAGTGCACAGGTTACAGGGGACGGCGAGACAGGACGCAGGGTTCAGGATTCTGGAACGACGTCGGTGATTCTGAACCCTGAACCCTAACCGCTGGACCCCATGGTTCTTCCATCCCGCTGGACCCCATGGTTTTTCCATCCCGCTGGACCCCATGGTTTTTCCATCCCGTGCCGAACTCGACCGCTGGGACCGCGACCACGTCTGGCACGCGTTCACGCAAATGGCCGAGTACGAGCCGCTCTTGATCGAACGGGCGCACGGCTGCACGCTGGTCGATATCGACGGTCGGAAATACCTCGACGGTACGAGCAGCCTCTGGTGCAACGTCCACGGTCACGCCCACCCACGGATCGACGCGGCGATTCGCGAGCAACTGGGCCGTGTGGCCCACACGACGCTCTTGGGGGCTTCGAACCCAACGACCGTTCAGCTTGCTCGGCGGCTGGTCGAACTGGCCCCGGAAAGCTTGGACAGGGTGTTCTTTTCCGACGACGGCGCGACCGCGGTCGAAGTGGCTCTGAAGATGGCATTCCAGTACTGGCGGCAATGTTCCGATCCGCGACCCGAGAAGACGAGCTTCCTGGCCCTGGGCGAGGCCTATCATGGTGACACGCTGGGCAGCGTCGCCGTCGGCGGGGTGGAGCGGTTCCACGCGCTGTTCTCGCCGCTCTTGTTCGACGTCGTGCGGCTCGCCGCGCCGCAGACCTATCGCTTGCCGCGCGGCGTACCCGCCGTGGACGCCTTGCCGTATTACCTGGGCCAACTTGAACAGGCCCTCCAGCGGCACCACCGGCGGCTGGCGGCGATGATCATCGAGCCGCTGGTCGAGTGCGCCGCCGGGATGCTGGTACACCCGCAGGGTTATCTGCGCGGCGCGCGCGAGCTGACGCGGCGTTACGGCGTGCTTTTGATCGCCGACGAAGTGGCCGTGGGATTTGGCCGCACGGGCCGCATGTTCGCTTGCGAGCACGAGGACGTCTCGCCCGACTTCCTCTGCCTCGCCAAAGGGCTCTCCGGTGGCTACCTGCCGCTGGCCGCCACGCTTTCGACCGGCGAAATCTGGCAAGCGTTCCTCGGACGTTACGAAGAGTCGAAGCAGTTCTACCACGGTCACACCTTTGGTGGAAATCCTCTGGGCGCGGCGGCGGCGCTGGCGTCGCTGGAAGTGTTCGACGAGGAGCGTGTGTTGGCCGGATTACCTGTCAAGATCGCGAGGCTTGGCGAACATCTCGCTCGCATCGCCCGGCACCCGCAGGTGGGCGACGTCCGGCAACGGGGCCTGATCGCCGGCATCGAATTGGTCCGCGACCGCGCGACCGGCGAACCCTACCCTTGGGCCGAACAGCGCGGCGGGCGCGTCTGCCGCCATGCGAGGCAACAGGGGGTCCTGGTACGCCCTTTAGGAAACGTGGTCGTCATTTTTCCACCGCTGGCGATATCGCTCGACGAGTTGGACCGGCTTTGCACCGTGGTCGAGGAAGGGATTGGCGCGGCGACGGAGTAGGTTACAGGGGACAGGTTACAGGGGACAGGGTTCGGAGTTCAGGGCTCAGGGTTCAGATTCACGCCAGTGACGTCGTTTCAAAGTCCTGAACCCTGAACCCTGCGTCCCTTGAGGCGAACCCTGCTTCCCGTCGCGCCGCTCCCTGTAACCTGCCCCCTGTAACCTATTCCCTATTGTGCTTGCGAGTGGCTGCCGTGGTTCGAAGCGCTGATCGGCAAACCGGCGGGCATCGGCCTCGCGGCGACGGTGAAACCCTGCTTGTAGAGCTGCTCCTTGATGTTCGCATAGGCACCGAAGCAGTCGGGGTAGGTCCAGAGAGTGACCGTGGTCTTTCGCGGGTCGAGGCCGACCAGCCTCGCCCGGAACTGCGATCGCGGCCCGAGGGCCTCTTCCAGGGTCTCGCCCAAGTCGTCGCGCGCGGGAAGCAGGTCGATGTTGATGGCCACAGAAGCATGGCTGCCGACGAGCATTTGTTCCTCGGGCGACAGCACCTCGCGCTGGATGGTGTAGGTCGCGCGAAACCCGTCGATCGGGCCAACCGTGTCGGAGATCTCCGAGACGTCGCGGAGCCGCTGCAGCCGGGCCCTGATGTCGCGAATGCACAAGTCTTGGAGCTCCTTGAGCGGCACCCACGTCAATCGCCCGCCGAGCAACTGGAAATGCGCTTCTTCGCCAAGGACGGTCTGACTGAGGGGCGTGGGGTAGTTCTTGATCTGGACCGAGCGTTTTTTTTGCTTCTCGGCGGCGGCGGCTTCGCGCAGCCTGTTCTCGATACGAGCCAGTTCCGCCTTGGTCGCGGACTTGGCCCGCCCCAGGTCGAACGCCGTCTGTTTCCTCTGGTCGAGCGATTGGCGCGCCTGTGCCAGCTCGCGCTCGCGCTCCTCGACCAGCATCGCCAGCGTGCCGCGTTCCGCATAGCGCGCTTGCGTGGTAGCGCCGACGTGGGCGATCTGGTTTTCGATCGAGAGGACGTTTTGTTCCAGGGCCCCCGCCTCGGATTCCAGGCGCTGGATCTCTTCGGGAGGCACGCTCGGCGCGGGCGCGGTCTCCGAAGCGGCCGGCGAGTGCTTGATGCGCACGCCGACGACCATCACCAGCACGATCAGAATTCCGACCATGTTCGTGACGACGTCGAGAAACGAGTCGCTGCCGAAACCATGCGCGTCTTGAGTAGAGTGCCCGGCCATGGAAACCTCGTCAATCGGTTGTTTCCGCACGTGGACGCGCGCGGAAGGGGTTCGGCCAATGCGGCTTGGCGGACGATGGGCGTTTCGGTTTCTGCGGAGTGCGTGGCCGGCCTTCGATGTCGAAACCACTCTCTTTCAGCAGGGACTTGAGATCCTCGAACCGCTGCTCGCCCCCCGGCTCGATCACCAGTACCAGCTTGGGTCGCCAATAATTGCCCCGGCCCGCGGTGCCCCACGAGTCGACCTGGTCCCAGACCGCGTCGACCAGCTCATTGACCGAGTCGGCCGTCCGTGCGCTGAACTTGATGATGCGCATCTCCTGGCCGCTTCCGCGTTCCGGCACGAGCGACAAGTGATCGGCGTCACAGATCATCTTGACGGGAACGATGGCTTCCTTGGCGCGTTCGTCGTTGGCGCCTTGGTTTGCCCAATTCTTTCCACGATGTTGGGCGATGCTTTGAGGCTGTTCCCCGAACGTCATGTTGGGCATCGGCAATCCACCAGCCTGGCCCGGCTGGCTGGCGCCGCCCGAAGTGCCGCCGCCGGTCGAACCCGGACTGGAACTGGAAGCCGAACTCGAATTGGAACCCGAACCCGAACTCGAACCCGAGCCACCGGTTCTAGTCGACGCTTTCGCGGTCCGCGAGCTTTGGCTTCCGGAGCGGGACTGCGAGCTTGACGATGCATTGCCCGACGCGCCGCCGGCGGTGCTCGACGGACCTCCGCCAGAAGTCCCTGAATCGCCTTGTGAGTCGTTGCCGGAACCATCGCCCGACTCGGCTACGCCGTTGGAGGAAGGGCCATAACCATAACGGGCGCGTGGCCCCGGGTTGCTTGGCAAGGGTTGCTCGAGAGGCACCGCGGGAGATTTCGGGTCTTGGTTTGCGAATTTCGGGTCAGCAGTAACCTGTGTCCCGGATGGTTCCGTGCCGCCGGTGCCGCCGGTGCCGCCGGTGCCGTCGTCGCCGCCCGCGAGTTGGGAAGTGCCCGCCGCGGAACGACTGCTGGGCGCGCCCGGCTTGCCACTCTGACCACCGCCGCCGGAACCGTTGCCAGCGGGACTGCCGCCGCCATTTCCGTTTCCGTCACCATTTCCGCCGGCAAACCTGCCGCTGGAAGGTACGCCGCGATTGGGAGAGCTCGACGGACCACGCGATTGACCGTTGCCACTAGGACCAATGCCATCTGGGCCCCCATCTCCCCCCTGCGTGCCGATGCTGGAGCCCGGCGTCCCGGATTGGTCCATTCCGCTCGAGCCATCACCACCGCCTGCAACTTGGGTGACACCGGGTGCGGACCCGCCATTGGACGAACGCGGCCCGCCACCCTGAATGCCGGCGCCCTGACCATTACCACCTGGACCGCGGACAGCGCCTTGTCCGCGGAGGTTTGTGTTCGGCGCCCCGGATTTGTCGGCGCCTCCCGCGCCATCGCCGCCGCCCGCAACCTGGCCGATGCCTCGTGCGGACGCGCCATTCGACGAGCCCGTGCCGCCACCCCGACCGCCGGCACCCTGACCATTACCACCTGCGCCGCGGACCGCGCCTTGGCCGCGGAGGTTTGTGCCCGGCGTCCCGGATTGGACGACGTCTCCTCCCGCGCCATCGCCGCCGCGCGCAACCTGGCCGTTGCCGCGCGCGGAACTGCCATTCGACGAGCCCGTCCCGCCACCCTGACCGCCGGCGCCAACGCCGCTTCCGGGGGCCCCGCCCCCGCCTTGGTCCGGCGCCCCGTTACCATTTTGCCCTCCTGCAGCACTGCCTCCCGCGCCGCTCCCGCCCGTGCCTTGGCTGAGACTTTGGAGCGCGGCGGCGTAAGGGCTGATGCCGTTGCCACCTTTTCCGTCGCCGCCTTGCCCATCGCCGACGTCATTGCCTTGCGAATTGCTGTATCGCGGCCCCACGAGCGAATCGTCAGTTCCGCCGCCTTGTCCCGGACGTCGCTTCGGCCGCGAGGCATCCCGTCCACCCGTTCCGCCATCGGCTTGGTAGTATCCCTTGCCGGCAAAAGCAGGCCGTGAACTGCGCGATCCATTGCCGCCGCGCGACGAGACGCCGCCCATCGGCGATCCATCCGCCCGCGTCAATCCACCACCGCCGGACGGGGGGCCAAATGAAGGCCGTTCACCGTGACTCCTCAGGAGAGGCGCGTTTCTCGCAAGGTAAGCCTGTTTCAACCTTCCTTCGGTGATGGCCTGGCGGATGGCCATCGTCATATCGGGATCGGCCGGCGGAAACTCGATCGGCCAGTCCTGGTCGATCAACTCGTAACCGAACTCGGTGCTCCACGAACCCATCGCCGCCCGCGCGGCCAAATAAGCCCCGATTCCGTCGGGGCGCACCAGCAGCAAGGGATATGGCATGCCATCGTCGCCCGGCTTCGAGCCGCGCGTGCGAATCATGTGCTCGCGAGCGGCGCGGAGTCCGCTGGCCAATGGATTGCTCGGTCCCAGGTCACCGGCGAAATCCTCCTCGGTGAGCACGATCCCCTCGGGCTGGAACACGACTCCCGCGGAGCCACACTCGATGTAGATCGGCCGGCGCCGGGTCTGGTTGTTACCGTGGTACGGTATGATCGCGTACGAGTCGGTGTGGTTGCCGACGGAGTGAAGCTTCTCGTCGAGCTCGCTGCGCGCGGCGGCGATGCGTTCCTTAGCCCTCGCTACTTGGGCCTCCAATTGCTCGTGTTCCCTTTCCTCTCCGGCTACGGTACGTTGAAATTCGTCGTGTGCCAGGTCTTGTTCTTCAAGTTGAGATCGCAGCCGCCGCGCGTGGTCTTCGAGATGCGCCAGGGCTTGCCTCGCATCGTCGAGCTGGGCCAAGGTCTTGTCGCGCGATTCGCGCATGAGTCCGATCCGCCATTCGAGGTCCGAGCGTCGGATCTCCGACTCATCCGCGGCCGTTGGGAAAACCGCTTCGAGCGCCGCCTGCACCGACATCTTCCCTTGATGGACCATCACCACCAGCACCACGATCAAGGCGCCCATCGTGCAGATCAAGCCGTCCAGAAACGTGAACAGCGAACTGCCAGCTTCGACGTTGGCCGGGGCCCTGCGTCTCATGCGGCAATGCCTTGAGTGGTGTCTTGATTCGTATCCACGATTCCGTGTACCGCGCGGACTGATGGGCTGTCCTAAAAATCGGCCTAATCGTCAAAGTTGATGAGCCGAAG
>DATLQY010000783.1:0-3187 GCA_035534975.1 Pirellulales bacterium | reverse complement strand
ATTTGATGTAGAAACCAACGTCAAGTACCAGGGGGCAAGCCCCTGGCATGTTTTCGATACCAACGCGTGCAGCACCACGAGGGCTACTCCCTGGATTTCTGATTCCTAGCTTGTCCCCGGCGCGAAATCACCGGGGGGCTTACGCCCCCCGCTCGCCTGGCTCGCCGCATTCACCACACCGATTGCTTACCGTCTTTTGCTTTCCGCCGTCATCCTCCTCCGCCAGCCTCCGCAGGCTGGGATGCTCGCGCAGCGCGACAATTCCCCGGTGGACCAGCACCCGCACGTACCCTTCGCGATCGTCGGTGATCCGGCTGATCTCGCGGTACGAAAAACCCTCGGCCCAGAGGTTGACGGCGTCTTGTTGTTTTTCCGGGAGCGTGGCGACGGCGCCGCGCAGGACATCGCCGGCGTCCTGGATTTCGAGCCAGTCGGAAGGGTCGGTCTCGCGGCTCGTTCCCTCGGCGCCCTCGCGCCGCGGGAAGGGTTCGAGCCGGCCGTCACGGCGCTTGAGGTCGATCGCCCGGTTGCGGCAAACGGTGTAGAGCCAGGCCGCCAAACGGCCGTCGAGTTCCAACGGCTCCTGGTCGCAAAGCCGCAAAAAGGCGTGCTGCACGACGTCGCGGGCAAGGTCCAACTCGCCGGTCAGCCGCCGGGCGTAGCGCAACAGCGGACCCTCGAACTCGTCGAGGGCCGATAGCACCCACTCGCGCCGGCCGTGGCTCAGTTCATCGGACATTCGCCGCTTCCGCGTCCCTCTCCCTTGCCGCCCTCATTGATGACGCTCCAGGCCCGAAACTGTTACAAACTGTTACAACGATCCGTGGTGTTCTTGACACTCATCCGGTAAAATCGGATTGGTCGCGATCTAATTCACCTCAGGATACCCGCTTCCGTGTTTTCGCTCCACGACCGCCCGTATCGGCTTTGCGACGGCGTCAGCCGCCGCGAGGTGTTGCGCGCGGGCGGTCTGGGCGTGCTGGGCCTCTCGCTGGCCGACCTCTTGCGGTTTCGGGCGGTCGCATCTCCCGCGGCGGGCGGAACGTTTGGCCGCGCGAAGAACGTGATCTTCCTCTGGTTGCAAGGCGGCCCGCCGCAGCACGAGACGTTCGATCCCAAGCCCGACGCCCCTCTCGAAATCCGCGGCCCTTTTCAACCGATTTCGACCAACGTGCCCGGCATCCAGTTCTGCGAGCTGCTGCCGCGCACCGCCGCCATCGCCGACAAGCTGGCGGTGATCCGGTCGCTCTCGACCGACGACAACACGCACGACTCCAGCGGCTACTGGATTCTCACCGGCTACAAGTACCAGGGGATCAACTCCCGCGAAATCCGTCCCACCGATTGGCCGTACTTCGGCTCGATCGTCAAGATGCTCAAACCGAGCGAGGCGATGGGGCCGCTCACTTCCGTCTGGATTCCCGACGTGATGCGGCTCAACGACAACGTCCAGCCGGCCGGGCAGACCGGTGGTTTTCTCGGACGTCATTGGGATCCCGAACGGTTCATCTGCGATCCCTCGGACGCCGGCTTCGCCATCGAGGGTTTGCAGCCGCCCCGCGATCTGCCCGCCTTGAGGCTTTCACGGCGCGTGGGCCTCTTGGACCAGGTGCAGCGGCACTTCGAGCAAATCGAGCGCGGCGCCGCGGCCGGACTCTACGACAAGATCCAGCAAGACGCGCTGGGGCTCTTGACCTCGGGCAAGGCGCGCGAGGCCTTCGCCATCGAGCGCGAGCCGGAGGCGCTGCGCGAGCGCTATGGCCGGCACAAGTGGGGCCAGTGCGTGCTCTTGGCGCGGCGACTGATCGAGGCGGGCGTGCGGCTGGTGCATGTCAATTGGCCCCGCGAGCCGGGCGACACGGCCGTAAGCAACCCGCTCTGGGACACGCACGCCCAGAACGCCGACCGATTACAAGACGCGCTTTGCCCGCAGTTCGACGTCGGCTTCACGGCCCTGATCGACGATCTCGACCAGCGCGGCTTGCTCGACGAAACACTCGTCGTGGCCGTCGGCGAGTTCGGCCGAACTCCGAAGATCAACGCCGTGGGCGGACGCGACCACTGGGGACCGGTGTTCAGCATGGCCCTGGCCGGAGCGGGAATCAGCGGCGGGCAAGTCTATGGCTCCAGCGAC
The DNA here is from genome assembly GCA_035534975.1 of Pirellulales bacterium. GTDB lineage: Bacteria > Planctomycetota > Planctomycetia > Pirellulales > JAICIG01 > DATKSN01. Next base: position 1,053 of record DATLQY010000783.1, on the reverse strand, counting down.
AAGACCGGCGCCTACCCGGCCTCGCACCGCGTCGAGCCGACCGACTTCGTCGCGACGCTGTTCCACCTGCTGGGAATCGACCACCACGCGATGTTCGCCGACCGCACGGGCCGGCCGCTGCCGGTGAACAAGGGCGAGCCGCTCTTCGCCTTGTTGGGCGATACGCCCGCCACGAGCGCGCGTTGCCAAGCGACGGGCGACGTCGCGCTGGTGCCCCCTTACGATCCAAGCCCGTTGGTAAACCTGGGTTTTGAGGACGCCTCACCGCTCTTGGAGATCGGCGCGAAGTCACGGTTCAAGGGCTGGCAAGCGGCGCCATTGGGCTCGGCCGAGCGTGCGGGCGCGTTGGCGGTGCGCTTGGCGCGTGGGCCGTCACCCGCCTCGCGCGGCGGCGAGCAGCACGTGGCGATCGGCTACGGTCCGTTTTCCGCCGGCGCGACTGCATCGTTGCCTGCCGGCTTTCAGGCATTTCTCACTCAAGAGGTTCGCAGTCCGCGCGCCGGCCGCTACACGTTTTCGATCCACGCCTGCGCCGAGGCGTCGTCGCCGGAACATTTTCGCAATCTGTTTCTGAAGAATTTTCGCTGCCGCCTGGCGATTTTCGGCTACACCGACATGAGCAAAGACCCTCGCCGGCCGCGGCTTTACGCCAGCGTCCCCTTCGAGCCGCCCCTGGCGCAGGCGGGGATGGCGGCGTACCAGCGATTCGAGGCCAGCGCCGTGCTTCGCAGCCAGGACGCCGGCGCATCGGAGATCGAGATGGGGGTGGGTGTGGCGGTGATCGTCGAGCTGACCGCCCCGGGCCCACTCGACCTTGCCGCGTTGGGCGGTCACGTCGTGCTCCGTTTCGACGACGCGGAACTGGCTTTCAACGCCCGGCCCCGCGATGAGAACGTCAAAGTCTAGCCGTGAGGCAGATAATTCCACGGCGAGAAAACTAATCCGCGTCAAATACCGCGGAGACGTCAACGGCAAACCCGACCAACATGGCGGAGGCTGCCTGTTCACCTCGGCGAAAGCAGCCCACTTCGGCGTAAGCGCCGGCGTCCAGGC
>DATLQY010000782.1:0-3082 GCA_035534975.1 Pirellulales bacterium | reverse complement strand
CGTACTCGGCCCAGATGACCGGGTCGTTGTACGTGAAAGCCACGCTACGGCAACCCAATTGGCGCGCGGCCTCGGCCACGGCATCCGGGGTGGCCTCCTCGCTCAATTGTTCGATCTCGCGCGACTTGGAAATCGACCAGTTCTGGCAGAACTTGCAACCCAGGTTGCACCCGGCCGTACCAAATGAGAGCACGCTGGTGCCGGGATAAAAGTGGTTCAGCGGCTTCTTTTCGATCGGGTCGATGCAGAAGCCGGTGCTCCGGCCGTAGGTCGAAAGCACGATTTCGCCTTCGCGGTTTTCGCGAACGAAGCAAAAACCGCGGTCGCCCGGCCGCAGCGCGCACGCACGGGGACACAAGTCGCAAATCACGCGACCGGGCTCATCCGTTTCGTGCCACCACCCACCCGGCATCGTCCCATCAGGGCGCAGACCCGAGGCGGGCGGCATTTCGACGATCTTCATGAGCCTAGTTTACCATACGTGTGCGGACATGACGAGTTTTCCGCAGCCGCCCGGTCGGCCGCCTCGGCGGTCAACTTGTAGGGTGGGCACCGGGGCTTCAGGTAAAGTAGTAGGCACACGCCGTGTGCCGTAACCTTCGGCGAGAGAACGTCGGGAGGCGGAAAGCGACGGCACACGGAGTGTGCCTGCTACTTTGTCCGACGGAACCAACATCAATTCGCCGCGGGTATCTCCAGGTCCAACAACAACGCGCGTACGAACTGAACGGGCGGGGAGCCGAACGAAATGACCCGGTCGTGGTAACGCTTGAGCGCGAAATCGCCGCCCCAGGCCCGCTCGGCCTCGGCGCGGAGGTCGCGGTGCTCCTGGTAGCCGACGAAGTAGGTCGAGAGCTGGGTCGAGGTGAGCTGGGCACGCACCCATTTGGCGGCCGCCTCGCGTTCCTCCTGGAACGTCGATTCGATCATCAACTCCAGCGCCTCCTCGCGGCCCATGCCGTCGACGTGAATCGACTGGTCGATGATGGCGTTGGCAATGCTCCGCAGGTACCACTTCAGCGCCACTAGCCGCAACAGCGGGTCGCCGTCCAAAAACCCTTGCTCGGCCATGAGCTGCTCGGTGTAGACGGCCCAGCCCTCGACGAAAACACCTGATGAAAGGACCGCCCGCAACGTCGAGGGGTAGCGGTTCGAAATCGCGAGTTGCAAGAAATGGCCGGGCATCGCCTCGTGGACCGTCAGATCGTGGATCGAGCGCACGTTGTATTCTCGCAAAAACGACGTCACTTGCTCCGGCGTCCAATCCTCGGGCAACGGCGCCACCGCGTAAAACGTCTTCTGGCCGACGTCGAGCGGTCCCGGCGAATCGCAATAAGCCAACGCGATTCCACGGCGGAACTCGGGCATGACGATGATTTCGACCGGGTCGGGCGGGACCGTCACCAGGTCTTTCTCGCGCACGAAGTCGGTGCAGCGCACCAGTGCCTCGCGGGCTGTCTCCACGATCCGGTCCGGCGCCGGCAGGTCGGCGCACGCCCGTTCCAAAGCGGCCCGAATGATGGCTTGCTTGTACGAGTCGTCCGGCTGGTCTGGGAAGCGTGTAAGCGGGTTTTGCTTCCGGTAGACCTCGCGGGCGATCTGCCACATATCCTCGCGAGCTCGGCCCAGCTCGCTCACGGCCCGGCGGTGGATTTCGTCGCGCGTAAGGGGCGATTGGAGCGTGAAGGCCAGTTTTTCGTCGAACAGCCGTTTGCCCAACCGGAACTCACCGGTCGCGGCGGGCGTCAATTCGTCTTCCAGCCATTTCTGGTGTTTTTCGATCGCGCGCCGCGCCGTCTCGATCGCCCGCGCGAGCCGCTGGCGCTCGGCCGCGGCGAGCGTGCCCGCGCGAGGCTCGACCATGTGCCGAATGATGCTGAGCACGCCCCGGTTCTGCTTGACCGCGGTCTCGGCGTGGATTTTCGGCACGCGCGGCGGATCGAGCGTTTCGCGCACCTGCGCGAGTAGGTTGGGAAAAGCTTCGAGCCGCTCGGCGACGTTTCGCAGGCGCTCGGCTTCCGGCGCGAACTCGCGCGCAACCAGTCCGTAGACCGCATCGCCCGCCAGGCCGGTGTAAATCAATGGGTTCCAGGCCCAGTCTTGCAATCGTTCGATCTGCCAGATCGACGAGCGCAAGTTGTGGGCCAGGAGCTCGGCATCCACTTGCCGGTCGCGCGAGAGGTCGCCGCGCGCGATCGTCGCGAGACGATCCAGATAACCCTTGCAGAAGTCGATTTCGCGCTGCCGGCCGGCTTCGCTGACGTCGTCAATCTGATCGTCGAAGCGGTGGTCGCCGATCGACGTGGCCGACACGGGGTGCATGGCGGGGAACTCGTCGATGTATTCCTTCGCCAGGCGGTCGAAGGCGTCGTCGTCGGCCAAGAGTCGGGTGGGCATCGTCAAGGCGATCCAGGCGGCGGTGAGGCAGGTAACAATAATCCACGTGGTAGTATTCCGGGCGTTCGTGATCCAAGTAGCAGTCATCCAGGCGGCCGTGGAGAACGACGTTCTCATGATCTGGTCCAATCTGCGGTTTACGATGGAGATTTCAAGTCGCTTTCAGCCCAAAGGGGCACGATTCCACAGCCTAGGGCGCAGCCCTAGGAACCACGCCGCCAACGAACCCAAGCCCCAACGGGGCGTGACCGGCGGCGAGAGAGTCAATTCATTTTCGGGCCCTTGGTGTACCGAGGCTGGTACAGTTGCACCTCGAAGCCGCCTGGCACCTTGAAGAAGGTCACGAGTCCGTAGCCGTGATCGGCAATTTCGTGGGTGAACTCGACGCCGCGAGACTTCAGCGCCGCGACGGACTTGTTAATGTCGTCGCAATAGAAGGAGATGTTGTGCGTGCCGGAGGGTGCGCCATGTTCAGGATCAGCAGGGTGGCAGCCCATATCGGCTTCGGGCAGATCGAAGATCAGCCAACCTTCGCCGACATCGGTGTGGGGCAAACGGAGATTGTCGCGAAGGAAGGTCCGCAAAGCGTCGGGCTCCGACGAATAGAACATCGTGTGAACGCCCTTGATAAGCGACGCTTTCGATTTCGTCGCCTTTGGTTTATTGCGTGCAACGTCTTTCTTGG
>DATLQY010000781.1:0-4677 GCA_035534975.1 Pirellulales bacterium | reverse complement strand
CAAGAAGCTAGCAGTGGCAGCATTGAGCAAGCTTAAGATCAAGGCCACCCGCATGGCCTGACGGCCTTTCGTCGCCATGCGCACGAGGCAATCGCGCGCGGCCGGACGGTCATCTACACGACACAACTGCTGGATCTCGCCGAGCGGTTTTCGGACCGCGTGCTCGTGCTCTACCGCGGACGGCGGCGGGCCTTCGATTCGGTCGAAGCGCTTCGACGACCCGGCGGCGATGGCAACGCGGTTCTGGAGGGGATCTTCGACGAGCTGCGCGAGGAAGCCCCATGATCTCGATTGGCTCCAAGTTCGAGCGGCGGATGCGGTCGCTGGTTCGCCAGGAGGTACGCTCGTCCGACGTTCTGTGGCGAGAGTACCTGCCGCGACGCAGAATGGCGCGTTGGGATAAGGCTGGGGCCGTAACGCTTATCGTGATCACGGCTCTCGGCTGCCCAATGATGGCCGCTTGTTTCAGCTTGCCATTTCTCGGGATCGGCATATTTGTGGAAGAGGGGCCGCACGCTGGCCAAGGGAATGGGGATCTGCTGCCGTTGGCGTTTCAGGCCATCACCACCGCCGGATGGCTGGCGGGCATTGTTTTCGGTCTGAGAAGAGCGCTCTATCGTTCGCGAGACCTGGCGCTCTTGGCGTATTTTCCGCTGCCGGACCAGCGACACTTGCGACGGCAAATCGTGGAGGTCGCTTGCGCTTCGGTACTCATCGTGCTCACGATGGGATGCGTGGTATTGGCCTATCTGGCCTGGCAGTCGGACCTGAACTGGGGCCGATGGATCGTCGCAACTGCGCTCGTTGCGCTTCAGATGGTCGTTTTCACTTCGACCGCCATTGTCGCCGTTGTCTACCTGCGCCCGCGCCTTTCGGAAGCGATCGTTCTTTTGGGAGTGGTCGTACCTCTGGTCGCCGGCGGACCGATGGCAAGTTTGGGCGGAGTCATGTTGCTCCCCTTTGAACGCCCAATCGCCTGGCCCGTCTTGGCGTTGTTGCCCACCGGTTGGGTCAACGGCGCTTTTCGTTACGGCCTGCTCGCGGGCCAACCCGCGGGATGGCTGTTTCTGGCTCCGGCGTTTGCCGTCGTCGCAATGGCCATCAAGTGGTTGCGGCAGCCTCGCTACGCGATACAAGAGTTTTCGTCGTTGGACGAGAGCGAGACTGTCGCGGTTCTAGAGGCAGGAAGTCCCCTGCCGCCGAAATGGTCCCGTTTGTTCGAGTCAGCACGGCGCACGTCGAGATCCGATATCGAACCGGTCGATGTCGATGAAAGCCTCGACATGGAATTGTCGGCTCAACTCGCATTGGCCGACGGCCAATTCCTGGCTCCGCGCGCCTGGCCGCGTCGCGATTGGGTCGAGCGTTTCGTGCTCAGCCGCCTGAGCGAGCGACAGCGGACGATCGTCGAATTCCGGTGCGGCGAAACAGCCCGGTGGACGACGGCGTGGTTCGTCAGCCAGTTTGCGTTTTTCATTGCGATTCCAATAGCCATCGTGGCGGTGCAGCCGGAACCCGCCATCGCATTCACCATAACGGCGGCTATCGCCTTTGCAACCTTTAACATCCCGCGCGAACCTCACCCGGCACCGGTGAAATTCAACGCACTCTACGCGTATTTTCCGGTAGGGTTTCGGGAGTTGTCCGTCACGTTGATGAAGGCCGCGATATGGCGGATTGTGGTTACGTTACCGCCGGGCCTCACGTTTTCCTTGATTGCCGCCTGGCTCAGCGGTGTGCCCGTGGCAACGGTCGCCACACACGTCGCGGCCGCGGTCCTTGTGGTCGTCGCGGGCAACGCCTTCGTCTTCCTCCTCGTTGTTTCGGGTTCGACGAACGATACGGTGCGATGGTATGTGTTCCTCCTCTGGTCCCTGGCGCTGATCATCATCGGTCCAATCACGTTGGCAACTTTCTTGTTGCCGGCAAGATGGGCCTTATTCGCCGCCGCCGTCGCGGCGATCGCGGCCGGTGTCTTCTGGACGTTCTATGCATGGCTGTTCGAACGTGGGGGCATCGACATCGATCGCTGATTGGCAGGGTCAATTCCGCTATGAAAACGTCCCATTGTCCGTCGTGCCGACGCGAATTCCCATCCGAGTCGATCGGGCATTTTGGCGTCGTTTGCCCATATTGCGGGTACCAAATACCGCAACCGGCGTGCGACACCAACGCCGTCGCGACACGTCGAGCGGTCGCCGAAACTGCCAGGCTGCTCACTTGCCAGAAGTGCTCGGCTGGGATTTCTGGCATAGAAGCCGTCACCTGGGGCGGCAACTCCTGCTGCCGCAATTGCGTCAACGCCGCTGGCTTGGGCGACTTTGACCCCGCGGCCACGAAGTTGGAGGAGGTCCTTTCGTTCTCGTTGCGTTACGCGCTGGCGCGCTCGATGTGGTCGTGGATTGTGGTGACCACTGGAATTGTCCTACTTGTCGTGGGAGTGCTTGTCGCTCTGGTTGCCGCGTTCGCGGTGGGCGGCATTGCCGCAGGTGGGGCGGCTGGAGGAAAGGCAATTGATCCTTTGCAAGTCCTACGTGGGATTGGACTCGTTGCCGGCGGCGCGTGGTTGTTCGTGAGTGTCGTCAGCCTTCCCATGTCACTTATTGCGTGTCTCTTCGTGCGGCGACGTTGCGTCCGTGTTGCAAACGGAACCCTAATTCACGAAACCCGTTGGTCGCAGGTCGTGCTTCGCTTGGCCAACTGCAGTTGGCATGTGTCCAGAATGGGAGCCGACAAATTCAGTCTTTACTTTTCCCGACCGCCACTGATCGTGGTGCGTGCAGGCCAGACACAGTTCGTCTGTGGATTCAGCCCCGACGCCCGCAAACTCTGGGAGGGCTTCTTCACGTTGGCCGCGGTCCACAAAAGGACTGGCCTTGGTGCTGGACGATGGGTACTGTTTCTCATAATGGGTTATTGCATCGGGGGCTGGGCTGGGAACGGTCGTTGGTTTTGCCATCGGCCTCACGACCCGGAATATGTCTTGGGTCGGCACCTGGTGCTTTCTGGGCGCGATTGACGGTTTCGTCGCGGCATTGCTGTCGGCTTCGGTTGCCGGCCGAGAAAACCCGCCATGGTTCAAGGTCCACGCACATCCGGCGTTCGTGGCCATCGTATGCGCGGCGTTGGGGGCGAGAATTGGTGGCATGGCCCATGCGGGCTGGGTTGGATTCGTGGCGTGCATCTTCGCCAACGCGTGCGTCGGTTGGGCGATCGGAAAGGGTGTGTCGCGCCGGGTCATCCCGCGATGACACCGTCAACTGACGTTCCGGCCGAACGGCCTCGACGGGTAAAATCGCCATGGCGATGGGGGATTCAACCCGCGAGGCAGTGTGGGACCACGCTTGAACCGGCAATCGTCCAAGAACCACGGATAGAGTTGCCCGAGGGGGTCGCGAAATGGCTGGGAGTGCGTGAAGCGATCCGGCGGATGTTCGCCCGTTGAAGCCAAGTTGGGAACAGGAGCCAAACTCATGAAATCCGTCAAAGGCTACCCGCTCAAGTCCTCGCACGTCCGGCTACTTTTCCAGTTCGTCGTCCTGGCCTGTCTGCCCACTTCGGCACGGGCCGACGAGGTGCCGTGGATCGTCGTTTCGAAGGACGGGCGGGAATTCCTTTTGCAATCGTCCGGCAAGCCGTTCGTCCCCCGGGGCTTCAATTACGACCACGACCATGCGGGGCGACTGCTTGAAGACTATTGGGACTCCGAGTGGGCCGCGGTCGAAGACCATTTCGCCCAAATGAAGAAGCTGGGGGCCAACGTCGTCCGCATCCACCTCCAACTCGGCAAGTTCATGGACGGCTTGGACACGCCGAACGTGTCGGCCCTCGACCGGCTTGCCAAGCTGGTCGACATGGTGGAGAAGGATCGCCTGTACCTCGATCTGACCGGCCTGGGCTGCTACCACAAGAAGGACGTTCCCGCCTGGTACGACGTACTCTCCGAACAGGACCGCTGGAACGCGCAGGCCAGGTTTTGGCAGAGCGTGGCGGAACGTTGTGCCGACAGTCCAGCCATCTTCTGTTTCGACCTGATGAACGAGCCGGTCGTGCCGGGTGGGAAACGGAGGAACGGCGATTGGTTGGGGCCTGATTTCGCGGGCAAGCACTTCGTCCAATTCGTGACCCTGGACCAGCAAGACCGGCCGCGAGGCGATATTGCCCGTCGGTGGGTGCGGCACTTGACTTCCGCGATCCGCGCGAAGGACAAGCGGCACCTGATCACGGTCGGGCTTGTGGACTGGAGCCTCGACCGGCCGGGGCTGACCTCCGGGTTCGTCCCTCAGATGATCGTGGATGATCTCGACTTCTTGTGCGTCCACATTTACCCAGAAAGCGGTAAGGTCGATGAGGCGATCAAGACACTGGCGGGGTTTTCCGTGGGCAAGCCGGTCCTGATCGAAGAGACGTTCCCACTGAAGTGTTCGATGGATGAGTTTGAGCGGTTCGTCGAAGAGTCGAAGAAACACGCCGCGGGTTGGATCGGGTTCTATTGGGGGAAGCCGCCCGAAGAACTCCGTCGCTCGAAGGAAATTAGGGACGCCCTGGTGCTCGCCTGGCTGGAGTTCTTCGAGAAGGAGTGTCGCGCGGCGGACTTCATGCCAGCAATTTCGCCACGACGTTGCCGCTGACGTCGGTGAGTCGGAAGTCCCGCCCCTGGAAACGGTAGGTCAGCCG
>DATLQY010000780.1:0-3614 GCA_035534975.1 Pirellulales bacterium | reverse complement strand
GAACCGAACGCGGACGCACCGTCGCGAAGATTGGGTCGTCACGTGAAGCCCTGGCCAAATGAGGAGCCCGCAAAGAAAGGGGCCGCGCGCAACCACGGCATTGAACTCGGAACCGTCGGTGCGGCGAGCATAGAGCGACTCCAACATTCGGACGCCGACGATGCTAAGCTCGTCAATGTCGTTCTGTCAAGGGTCTTTCTTGACAGCCCGCACAGCCTCTGGTATATTCGCCAGCACGCATGACTTCTACGAGCGCCACTCCGTTGACCGATTCAGCGCGCCTGTTGAAGGCGTTCGCCGATCCCGTGCGCTTGCGGTTACTGCACCTGCTCGCCGGGAGTCACGAGGTTTGCGTCTGCCACCTTCACGAAGCACTTGAGTTGCCGCAGCCAACCGTCTCGCGGCACCTGGCCTACTTACGGCGTGCCGGTCTGGTCGCGGCTCGCAAGGATGGGTTGTGGGTCCATTATCGGCTTGCCAAGCCCGCCACGCCGTTGCACCGAACGCTTGTCGACTGTGTCGGCGGTTGCCTTTCGCAATTCGACGTACTGCGCGATGATCGCCAGCGCCTCCAACGGCTCGAGCCCAATTGCCGATCAGTGAAGTGATTTTTTTGGACCAATATATTTGCATAGTCGAATATTATTAGATTCGTATGAGCGTATGAATGACACACCGTTCTTGGGGGATTTCAAGCATGAAACCCTGTCTTTCCTTCGTGGCCGTTTTAGTTCACCTTGCGCCGATGTGTCTTACCATGCATGCCGCAGAGACCGAGGAAAGACCCGATGCAGGCAACTTCGTTCGCGCGCTGTGGGTGATCCAGTCGTTTGGTAGCCCGCAGGCCGCCAGTCCGCGCAATGATGAACACACCAAAGCTATCCTTGCCAAAGCGATCGGCAAGGATGGTTCACTCACACTCAAGGGGGTCAACGAACTCATGGACTCCAGCGCATTCTCGAAGCTCGCCGGGACCGATTCGCAACTGTCGGCGTCGGAGATCGAGCAGGCCCTCGAATCGCTAATTCCCGACAGTCGCCGGCAGTTGCTTCCCGCGGTCGAGGCCCACGCCCAATCGCTCACCACGTCATTCGACCGCATCGAGTCGCGCCGCCTTGCCGACGGCGGAAAGCTCGCCGATTGGATCGTCAAGAACTACCGAACCGGCCAGCCGCTCGACCTGATCTACATCTGCACCGGCAACTCGCGGCGGAGTGTGATGGGCGCCACGATCGGCAACGTCGCCGCTGCTTATTATGGGTTGCCGGAAATTCGCTTCCACAGCGGGGGCACCGCACCGACGGCCGTGAACGAACGGACGATTGCCGCACTGCGTGCAATCGGCGTTGAGATCGAAGACACCGGTGAGAGAGCGCCTTCGGGAACGGCCGGCGGCTCCAACCCCGTCTATTCCATCCGGTGGGGCCGACCCGGCACGACCGACGAACCCGTCTTGGAGGCGACCGAATTCTCGAAGCGCTTCGACGACGAAACGAACCCCCAAACCGGATTCGCAGCCTTGATGGTTTGCAGTGAGGCCGACGCCGAATGCCCCTACGTCAAGGGAGCTGAGCTGCGCGTTTCAATGCCGTACCTTGATCCCAAAATCTACGACGGTAGCTCGTACGAGTCGACCAAATACGCCGAGCGGCGCGACGACCTGGGCCGTGCGATGCTCGCCGTGATGCTCGACGTCCGCCGACGCCTCAATGAGAAGAACCTGAAGGAGCCGCCAAAAAAACCATGAATTCAATGCCCCCCCGCCGTCTGTCGTTTCTTGACCGTTACCTCACGCTCTGGATTTTCCTGGCGATGCTGGCGGGCGTAGCCCTGGGCAACGCCGCGCCGGCGGTGGTCGACGGCGTTTCGCGGCTGTCGATCGGCAGGACAACTTCGATCCCGATCGCCGTGGGGCTGATCCTGATGATGTACCCGCCCTTGGCTAAGGTCCGCTATGAAGAGTTGGGCAAGGTCTTTCGCGACGTGAGGGTGCTGACACTGTCGCTGGCGCAGAATTGGGTCATCGGGCCGGTCTTGATGTTTGCGCTGGCGGTCGCCTTCCTGGCCGACCTTCCCGAGTACGCCGTGGGCCTGATCTTGATCGGATTGGCCCGCTGCATCGCGATGGTTATCGTCTGGAACGACCTGGCTGGCGGGGACCCCGAATACGCGGCGGGCCTGGTGGCGTTCAACTCGCTCTTCCAGATCTTCTTCTATTCCGCCTACGCTTACCTGTTCTTACTTGTTGTGCCCACCTGGTTCGGCATGAATTTCGGTGAGATGGACCTCTCGGGCGTCACGATGGGTGCCATCGCACAGAGCGTGCTCATCTACCTGGGCATTCCCTTCCTGGCCGGCATGTTGACACGGTTCGTTCTCGTGCGGCGCCGCGGCAATGCCTGGTATCACGAGCAGTTCATCCCGCGCATCAGCCCGATCACGCTGATCGCGCTCTTGTTCACGATCGTGGTGATGTTCTCGATCCAGGGGAAGTCGATCGTCCAGCTCCCCTTCGACGTGCTACGGGTGGCAGCGCCCTTGACGATCTACTTCCTGGCGATGTTCCTGGTTTCGTTCGCCATGAGCCGGCGCCTGGGTGCCGACTACCCGAAGACGGCCACACTGTCGTTCACGGCGGCCAGCAACAACTTCGAATTGGCGATCGCCGTGGCGGTGGGCGTTTTCGGCATTCGTTCGGGCGCCGCCTTCGCGGCGGTGATCGGGCCGCTGGTCGAGGTGCCCGTCTTGTTAGGTTTGGTGCATGTCGCCACCTGGCTCCGGCGCCATTGGTGGAGGGCAACCGATTCCGCGGCCGGGCTTCCCCTGGCAAGGGGCGCCAAGACGGCTGAAACGTAATTCAAATGGCCGAACGAACGGCCCAGGGTTCGACCGCACCCACAGGCAAAAGCGCGAAATTCACACGAATCTGACGAATTCGCGGGTTGGGGCGCTCCGACAAACTATTATATTCGCCGATGCGATTGGACCGACCTTCGCCGCGGCAGGCTGGCGCGCGACGGTTGTTGTGCAGGTACGGCCAAGAATCGCGTTAAAGGAGTGGAACGAGGTGCGTTACGTAATCTGGCATGGATGCGCGGCGGTACTCGCGGTCGCGACGGCTGTGCTTGCGCTGGCGCCGGTCGCGCTCGGGCAAGAAGACGAGAGCGACGACGCTCCAATGTTTGCAGTTCCAATGTCTGCGGAAGCCCGTTCGCGTCCGCGGCGTGAGAACGGCCCGTTGCAAGTCATCCTGTTGTCGATTTTTGGCAGCGGCAAGGAGGAGCCTTTCACGCCTTTGCTGCTGAGGGACGTTTTCACCGACGGCTGGGATGAGCCGTGGATCGCGCCGCCCGAAGACGCCGATATGCCGCGGCGCCAGGGGTGGGTCAATTCGGCCGATGGCCTGTTCTTTCGCAACCTGGTGCTGACCTATCAAAACACCGAGGGCTTGCCCACGGGCCAAGACGCCAACCTAGGGCTGTTTCAGTTTCAGTCTCCGCTGAGCCGCCGGCTGTGGATCAGCCTCGACGTGCCTTTCGTGACCACCGCGAGCAGCGTCGACGGCGTCGCGGGCGCCACTGCGTTCGGCGACTTCAACGTCACGACGCGGGTCA
>DATLQY010000779.1:0-11783 GCA_035534975.1 Pirellulales bacterium | reverse complement strand
TATCGAATCTCCGCCCGCGTTCCCGCCCGCGGTAGCCCAACTCAGTGCCAGAAATGACCCACGAATTCGCCAGACGAACCATATTTCCGATGCCGAGTGGCGGGTGATGGAGGCGGCGTGGTCGCTTGGCGGGGCGACTGCCGCGGCGATCATCGAGGAACTGGCGAAATCCACCGCCTGGAACCACCGCACGATTCGGACGCTGCTCGGCAGGCTGGTGGAGAAGGGAGTCCTGGAAAAACAAGGGCAAGGCGCTGGTTCGGTTTATCGTGCTCTGGTTCCGCGCCGGGCGCGAGTGCGATCCGAGGGGCGGAGTTTTCTCAAACGCATGTTTCAGGGAGACACGGCGTCGTTGCTCCTGCACTTCGCCAAAGAAGCAAAGCTGGGACCAGCGAAGCTGGCTCGGCTACGCGAACTGCTCGATGATGAGTCATGCGAATCCAAGACGGGAAACCAGCCATGATCCATCCCTTTTCCTCGTGGTCGCCCATCATTGATCATCTTTGGAAGCTGAACGTCCAGGCCGCACTGCTGGCGGCGACCGTCGGAGTCGTCTGTCTCATCGGTCGACGACGGCTCGCGCCGGGATGGCGCAGCATCTTGTGGATGCTCGTGTTCGTACGGCTGGTCATTCCGTTCGGCCCCTCTTCAACGTTCAGCTTGGGGAACATCGTCAGCGCATCGTTGATTACCAGTTCGGCCGACGGCAACACGGTCGAGACCACGCGCCCCAACCATGAAACAAGACTTGTCAGGCCCGCAGGGCTGATTGAAAGTGGGCCGATTGAAAGTGGGCCGCAACGGCTACCTCCAGGCATCGTGGCCGAGCCAGCCCGCACCGGACCGAAAACCGCCAAAGCTTCTTCAAGTTGGTCGGCACGCGACGCATGCACGGCGATCTGGTTGATGGGCGCCGCGCTGTTTCTCGGCAGACTGGGCCGGCTCAGGATTCAGCTATCACGTTACCTCTCGCGCCTCGAAGCGATTCGTCATCCGGAACTGATTCAACTGGCCGAATCCGCGGCATCCCAGGCGAGATTGTCTCGCGCGCCCCGATTGCTCTGGGGATCGCCCCAGTGCAGTCCGGCGGTCTGTGGCTGGTTATTTCCTGTCCTGATCCTGCCGAGGGACTCGCAGGTTCTTGCGCCCTCGCAATTACGCGCGGTATTGCTCCACGAGTTTCGTCACATCCGGACCGCGGATACGCTGCTGGCGTGGCTGCCCCGCCTTTTGTGTGCCACGTTCTGGTTCAATCCGCTGTTATGGTACGCCGGCCGCAAGTGGCAGCAAGAACGAGAATTGTCTTGCGATGGATGGGTGCTGCGGCAGATCGGACAGGACCAGAAACGCTCGTATCTCGAAACGCTTGTGACGATTGCCACCAGGTCATCGCGAAGCCCGGCGCTTGAGTTCACGGCGAGCATCGTCTCATCATCCACCATTCTGGAAAGGAGAATCGTTGCCATGAAACGTTACCATCCCCCGACGTGGACCGGCCTGATCGCCGGCTCCTTGCTGACCCTCCTCGCCGGGGCCATCGGCCTGACCGACGCGGCTCAGGCACAGAATGAACCCGTTACTCCGCCGGATTCCGCACAGGTCCTGACTGCCGGCGCCGATCAGGCCGCCGCTTGTGTTTGACCCGGTACTTCTTTACGGCGACGGGAAGTACCTGACACTCATCCTCCACGAGTCCGGGTATCGCGTGATCAACGGTCAATTGGCGGCCTCCGACGCAACCTATGAACTTCTGCCCTGGACCGAAGTGACGATTGATGCGCAAAATCTGAAGGAGCACGAGCAGGTCGAAGTCTGGATGACTCCCGAAGGAGTTCATGAGAAGTTTCCCGAGCTGTCCATCGGTTGGGTCAGCCGCGGCGCCCGGCCGGTGACCGTGAAACTGCCACGAGGAAAGGGGCGCGCAGCGTACTGGACTAAGGTCGATGACGCATGGAACGACGCGGAAATCCGGCATCCCATCGAGATGACGGCCGATGGCCCCACGGAGATTACCTTGCCGCCGGCTCGCTGAAAACGGGATCGTTTCAAACCTCGGATTCAATTGTGGCAGACACCTCGAGACGAGTTGAAAGCTCCCATGCGACCTTCAGCATCGAATCGCCGATATCTCGGTCTGTTATTGACCATTGCCGTATCGTTATTCCTGCCATCGTTGTTTGACGACGACAAATTGACCCCCAAACCGAGGGACGAGCCAGCGCCGGACATTGCTGCTCCCACAAAGGAAGACCTGGCTGACCAGCCCCGATACGAAGCCGTCGATCGAGGTTTTGCTGCAGTGCGGGTGGCCATCGTCGAAATCCTCTTCGAAAGACCTTCTCATGAACGACACCGAAAAGCGCATGTCGCAGCCGGAAGCGATGAAGACGAATGCCTATGTTGGCTCGGGGACTCGACCCCAACCGGCCGGACTGGCTCGGCAAGACGTTTCTGCACGCCTGCGCCGCGAGCGGAAACCGATCCATCGCGGCGGTCTTTCTGGACGCCGGCGCCGACATCAACGCCCGCGGCCTCGAATTCAACGAGACGCCGTTGGCCGCCGCCGTTCGTTCCGGGCTCGGCAGCAAAGAGCCCGAGCTGACCGAGCGCCGGCGACGGATGGTCGAGTTCCTGCTCAAGCGTGGCGCCGCGACCAAGGTGCCCGATGACGAACCGTGGGCGACTCCCTTGGCCTGGGCACGCAAACTCGGACTTGCGGATATCGAGGAGATTCTTCTCAAGCACGGGGCTAGTTGACGCGGCTGAAAGCCCGACCCTAAAATGGCGACCGTGCCGAGCCTGGATCGGCTCCAAACCAAGCCCATTTGGGAAATCTCGGGCATAACAACTTGCAAAAGCTGTTTTCGTGTCATTCCTTAGGAGTCCACCCGCGATGAAAGATCCCAGGCACAACACGAGCACGGATCCCTCGGCATTCGAACGAGAAGAAGGTGGGAGCGCCGACCTGCGGAACCAGACGACGCGGCGGACATTCTTACAGGTGGCAGGTCTGGGCGCCGCGGCGCTGGCGGCGCAGAGCGCCGCATACGGCGCGGAAAAGATCGTCGACAAATACGGCAATCCCGTTCAAGGTTTCGTAGATTACATTGCCGCAAGTCCGGCATCGTCGAAGGGCTGGAAACCTGTTTCGGATCGGAAGATTCGTGTGGGTCTCGTGGGCTATGGCTTCTGCCAGTTCGCGGCGGCTTTTGGATTCCAGGATCACCCAAATGTCGAAGTGGTGGCGGTAAGCGATCTATTCCCTGACCGGCGGGACGGTCTGGCGAAGGCCGCTCGCTGTAAGAAGACCTACGACTCGCTCGAAGAACTGGTCAAGGACGATACGATCGAGGCGGTGTTTTGCGCCACCGATCCTCCTCACCACGTTCAACATTGCATGGAGGTGCTTAAACACGGTAAGCATGTCGCGGTGACTGTGCCCGCGGTGTGGGGTTCTCTCGAACAAGCCGATCAGCTCTTCGAGGCGGTGAAGAGTGCTCGTGGCCTGCAATACATGATGTTCGAGACGTCTTACTTCGAGCCGGGACTTTGGCCAATTCGCCAGCTCTACAAAGCGGGCTGTTTCGGAAAACATGTCTACACCGAAGGGGAGTATTATCATTTTCACGATGGCAAGGAACCGTACCCTTCCTATTTGGGATGGCGAGAGGGTCCGCCTCCCTTGTGGTATCCGACCCACTCCACCGCCTATTACACTGGCGTGACGGGCGCAAGTTTCACTCACGTGTCAGCCCAAGGCAGGACAGGCACCTGGTCCTATCTGCAGCCGGGGGCTAACAAGTTCAATAATACATTCGCCACCGAAACCGCCTTGTTCCGCACGAGTGACGGCGGCGCGAGTCGAATGGCCTGCAGTTTCGACACCGTCGGCCACGAGGGGGTGAGAGGCCGCTTCCGAGGGGACCTGGGTTCATTCGCGGGGGACGACGCTGGAATCGGCATCAACTGGGGAACGTTCGATGACAAGATCAACGGTAAGGGGCAGGGTAAGCCTTCACCAAGCCTGGATTATCCGCCTCTGCCTCCCACCGTTGATCCCGGCGGCCACGCCGGCTCTCATGGGCCGCTCATGAACGAATTCGTCACCGCCATCCTCGAGAACCGCACTCCGATGGTGAACATCGCGGAATCGTTGAACATGACCGTCGCCGGTATCGTGGCTAGCGAATCCGCGAAAAAGGACGGCGAACGATTGAAAATTCCGCAGTTTACGATGCCGACGTGACGACTGCCGGCGGTGAACATCTCCATTGAACAGTTTGCCCGCGACGTGGTCGCGTGTGGTCTGCTGTCGGCCGACGACGTTGACCCGCTCAAAGCTGCTCTATCCGGCGGTCGAACGCGCGAAGACGCCGGCGAATTGGCCAAAAAACTGGTAGCGGCCGGCAAGCTGACTAAGTACCAGGCGACCAACGCGGTCAAAGGTAAGGTCAAAAACCTGGTGTTTGGCGAATATGTCGTGTTGGCCGCCATCGACGCCGGCGGCATGGGCCAGGTCTTCAAGGCCGCATCGGCCTGCAAATCGCCGGCACAGGTCAAGCCCGCTTTCGCAACATCGTGATTCACGAGTCGAAACGATAGCTGCCATGGCCGAAGACCTGAGCCACACGGGTGGACTTCCGGGGGACGTCGCCGGCAAGACGACCATCACCCCACCTAGCCCGCCGGGCTACGAGCTCCTTGACGGAGCTGTGACAGATTTCGTTGCGTTTGGCCATCTGCCGCCTTAAACTGACAATGCCTGCTTGCCGGTGTTTTTAACTGTCTTTTGCGCTTTTACGCAAGTATCCCCTTCGATGAACGAAGTGACGCGTATCCTCTGTGCGATGGAGCAAGGCGACGCGCATGCGGCCGAGCAGCTCCTGCCGTTGGTCTATGCTGAGTTGCGCAAACTGGCGGCCCAGAGACTGGCCCAGGAAAAGCCCGGCCAGACCTTGCAGGCCACGGCCCTGGTCCATGAGGCCTATCTGCGGCTCGTGGGCGACGGCGATGCTCCGCACTGGAACAGTCGGGGCCATTTCTTCGCCGCGGCCGCCGAGGCCATGCGCCGCATTCTCGTCGATCAGGCACGTCGCAAGCAAACCGAGAAACACGGCGGCGGCCTGCTGCGCGTAGATCTCCCCGCGGAGCTTGCCGGGCCGGAGCCCCGCGGCGATCACCTCATCGCACTGGACGAAGCGCTCAGCCGCTTGGAACGGCATGCTCCCGACGCAGCCCGGCTTGTTAAATTGCGTTACTTCGCCGGGCTTTCGCATCAGCAGGCCGCCGAATCACTTGGCATCAGCCGCGGCGCAGCCGACCGGCTGTGGACGCTTGCCAGGGTGTGGTTGTTTCGCCAGGTGTCGAAATAGCTCGATCCTGGGACCATTTTTCGCGCGCAACATGCTCGCGTTTCTCGCACTGTATACTGGGAGCTGAAACATGAACCCGTGCGCCAGCGAGGCGATGCCTAGCAGCCAGCCATGAGCACTTGGAACCCACAAGCGAACGACATTTTCTTGCGGGCGCTGGCATTGTCCGCGGCCCGCGAACGTCAGGAGTACCTCGATGGCGCATGTCAAGACGACGCGGCATTGCGCGCCGAAGTCGAGGCCCTGCTGGCGGCCGCCCACCAGGCCGGCAGTTTCCTCGAGTCGCCGGCCGTCGCACCCCCTGCCCTGGTCGCCACCATCGAACGGCCGATCGCAGAACGGGCCGGCACCGTGATCGGCCCGTACAAGTTGCTGGAGCAGATCGGCGAAGGGGGCTTCGGCGTAGTCTTTATGGCAGAACAGACCCAGCCTGTCCGCCGCAGGGTGGCGCTGAAGGTGCTCAAACCGGGTATGGATACCCGCCAGGTCGTGGCTCGCTTCGAGGCCGAGCGGCAGGCCCTGGCCCTCATGGACCACCCCAACATCGCCAAAGTGCTCGATGCCGGTGCAACCGATTCCGGCCGCCCCTACTTTGTCATGGAACTGGTCAAGGGTGTGCCGATTACGGAGCTCTGCGACCAGAATCAGCTCACGCCGCGCGAGCGACTGGAGCTGTTCATCCACGTCTGCCAGGCGGTGCAACATGCGCATCAGAAGGGCATCATCCACCGCGACCTGAAGCCGTCGAATATTCTGGTCGTAATGCACGACACGACGCCGGTGGTCAAAGTGATCGACTTCGGCGTGGCCAAGGCCCTCGGACAAGAGCTGACCGACAAGACGCTGTTCACCGGTTTCGCCCAAATGGTCGGCACGCCGCTCTACATGTCTCCCGAGCAAGCCGGGCAGAGCGGTCTGGATGTCGACACTCGCAGCGACATCTACTCTTTGGGAGTCCTACTCTACGAGTTGATGACCGGCACGACGCCCTTTACCAAGGAGCGCTTCCGCGCGGCGGGCTACGACGAGATTCGTCGAATTATTCGCGAAGAGGAGCCCCCGAAACCGAGCACGCGCATTAGCACGCTGGGCCAGGCGGCCTCGACCGTTTCAACCAACCGCAAGAGCGATCCGAGGCACTTGGGCCGGCTGCTCCGCGGCGAGGTCGACTGGATCGTAATGAAGTGCCTGGATAAGGACCGCAATCGCCGCTACGAAACGGCCAACGGGCTGGCTCGTGATATCGAACGCTACCTGCGCGACGAACCGGTGCATGCCTGCCCGCCCTCCGCCTGGTATCGGTTCCACAAGTTTGCCCGGCGGAAAAAGGTCGCTTTGGCGATGGCCGCTTGCGTTTTCTTGGCATTGTCGGGCATCGCGGGCGGCGTGGGCTGGGCGGTGCGCGACAACGCGGCGCGGGAAGAGGCGAACAAGCTCGATCGCTTGGCACGTGAGAAAGCGTTAGACCTGGCCGTCGAGCGGAGTTTGGAGGAGACCGGCCCGCTGATCGATGAGGGCCGGTGGCCCGAGGCGCTGGCCATCGTCGAGCGGACCGAGCAGCTCTTGGATGCCGCTGGGCGGACCGAACGGCCAGCGCGGCTCGTGGAATTGAGGAAAACTCTGGCCGTCGCGCAGCGTTTGGAAGGCATTTACCAAGGCCCGATGCGCGGCGTCAGGCCGCGGCGGCGGATCAATGCAAGCCCGGAAACAACCATGTTCGAAACTCAGGCGCCAGAAGAAGACCTCTATGACGAAGCTTTTTTCTGGGGCCGCCGCCAAGACGCCGATTTCACGAAGGCTTTCGTGGACCTTGGAATCGACGTCGAGACCTTATCGCCCGCCAATGCAGCGGACAAGATTCGTCGACAGAGCGTTCGCACGGCGCTGGTCAGGGCACTGGATGGCTGGGCCACGTTCCGCAAGCGATCGCAAGGCGCCTTGCGGTGGCGAGGTGAGGCCAATTCGGATTGGAAAAAGCTGATTGAAATCGCGCGCCAGGCCGACGCCGACGACTGGCGAAACCGCTGCCGCGAAGCGCTGCTAAGAAGCGATCGAGAGGCGCTGGAGGAATTGGCCGATGCGGTTCCCGTCCGCCAGACTCCGCCCGAAAGCCTCTGCTTGCTGGGGCATGCCCTCAAGGAAGTCGGCGCGGTCGAAAAAGCCATGACTTTCTTGGAGCGAGGACGCCGCGAGTATCCCGGCGATCTTTGGCTCAACGATGCCTTGGCCCACTTCAGTTGGAGCGCCTGCCAGCCCCCGCGCTGGGACGCCGCGCTGCGCTATTACGCCGCCGTTCTGGCCCTGCGTCCCGATTTTTCGCCGATTCACCTGGCGGTGGCCGACGCGTTGAAGGCCAAGGGCGCGACCGACGAGGCGTTGCTCGAATACTCCAAGGCCGTTGAGCTGGAGCCAAAGAGTGATATTGTCTGGACCATCCGCGGCAATCTTTACAGGTCGCTCGCGCGCTACGACGAGGCAGTTGCCGACTATTCCAAGGCCACCGAGCTGGAGCCAACGAACGCTTCGGCGTTGGAGGCGCGGATTGGGGCCTTGCTTGAGGCCGGCCAGTACGACAAGGCGCTGGCCGACGCGGACAAAATGGCCGAGGTTGTTCAGGCGATGTTAAGCGAGTCGCCGCGCGATTTGAAGGCGCGTCGCGCACTGGGCGCCTGCTATGAATGCCTGGTCCGCGCGCATGAGCGGGCCGGAAGGCTGGCGGAGGCGATGCAAAACCTCAAACTGACGGACGACCTATACGCGCAACTGGCCGCCGAGTTTCCTATGGAAATTGAATACCAAAGTCGTCCGGCGAACATCCGTTTAATGCTTGGGCCTCGCTTCTATCAATCGGGCCGCGTGGAGGAAGCGGCAACGGTCTTTGCGGACGCCGCCACACGGTACGAGAAGCTGATCGCTGAAATCGCCGAAGGTGTGGGCGCGCCGTCGGACGGTCCGGTGGCGGCCGACAACGACGCCTGGTCGCGCTGGTATCCGCACGAGCTGGGCTACGCACTCACCTGGCAGGGAGACCTTTTGCGCCGCCTCGGGCGCTTGAGCGAAGCAGAATCGGTCCTGACGCACGCACTTGAAGTGCATGAAAAGTTGGCGGCCGAATCCTACCCCAGCGCGAAAGAGCGTTTAGGCTGGACCGAGAGTAAGATTGGTGACCTCCGCATAGCGAGCGGCGACCAGATTGAGGCAGAGCAGAGGTACCTTAAAGCTTTGCATGTTTTGGAAGGAACGCCCAGTACGGATACGTACCGTGAGACTTGCGACGCGTTGGTCAACCTTTATAGCAACGATGGCAGGGTTGACGCGGCAATCGGAGTGCGCCGTTCAGCCCTCGCTGCCTGCCAAAGGCTGGTTCGTGAACGGCCAGATTCCAATGACCGCTGGCGTAGCCTGTGGAACACTTCGCTTGCGCTGGCCGAAGCACTGAAGGCCGCGGGTCGCCCCGAAGCCGCCGAGGAGGCGATTGGGGTCGTTCGCAAGACGATAGCCC
This sequence comes from Pirellulales bacterium, assembly GCA_035534975.1. Classification (GTDB taxonomy): domain Bacteria; phylum Planctomycetota; class Planctomycetia; order Pirellulales; family JAICIG01; genus DATKSN01. The sequence goes on along the minus strand of DATLQY010000779.1, from coordinate 2,909 downwards.
TCTACAAAGAACTGCATGATCGAGCGCCCGTGGATGCGAGCTTGCGAGAGGAGTTGGGCCATAGCCTGTGGCAGTTTGCGCGAGTGCTTTCTTCGATCGCGAAGCGCGACGACGCCGAGTTAGCGCTCCGCGATGCGCTGAAAGTATTTGAAGATCTGTCGTCGGAATACCCGCAGCGGCCGTTTTTCCGACAGGAAACCGCCTATACTCTGCGACAGCTTTGCGAACTCTTCCGCGCCGCCGGCCGAACTGCCGATGCAAAGGGTGCCCTGCGACGAGCGATCGACCTCTACGGCGCTCTCGTGGCCGAAGACCCACGTGCGGAGCTCTACCGGAAGGAGTTGGAGAAAACATACTTGGCACTGGGCGAACTGGCTGACGCGGCGGGCCGGCTCGACGACGCGGCCGCGGCCTATCGCGAGGCGGCCGAAGTCTGGCGGAAGCTGGCCGAGGACTCTCCGGCGGTTTCACAGTACGGCGATGAGTATGCCCAATGGATGGTCGCTCTCGCGAACGTCTACACCAAGCAGGGTCGTTTTGAACAAGTGGGAGAAGTTCTGACGGCGGGCGTTGAAAAATCGCCCAATCAGGCCGCGGCTTGGAGAAACCGTGGCGAGCTGTTCGCGCGATGGGGCGTGTTTCCGGAGGCGGCAGCCGATCTTGCCCACGCGTACGTCTTGCAGGAGCCCGGAGACTCCGTGCAGTTCTTCGTGCATGCGATGCTGCGGGCTTACGTCGGCGATGCCGCCGGTTACCGCGATGCCTGCGCTCAGATGCTGGCGCGGTTCGCGGATTCCACGAAGCCCGACGACTGGAATAACGTCGCCGCCGCGCTTGGCATCTCCGCGGACTCCGGTGTCGAACCGTCGCGCGCCGTGGACTTTGCCGAACGGGCCGTGACGGAGAATCGGATTGTCTGGCGCGTGGCGTATCTGGGGATGGCTTACTACCGAGCAGGTGAGTTTCAGCGGGCGGCGGCGGCGCTGGAAGAATCTCTAGCCATCAACGCGAACTACAACCGCCCCTGGGTCTATTCGGCGCTTGCCATGGCACGGCACCAGCTTGGCAATCCAGAAGAGGCCGCGGCCGCGCTTATGAAAGCCCGCAGCGCGTGGGATGAACGCGTCGCTGCCATGTTGGCGGGCGGCCTGGGCCACTGGCCCGACGGTCCTTGGTATGACGCCGTTTATGCCGAATGGCTGTACAAAGAAGCCCACACGCTCGTGCAGGGTTCGCCGCCGCCCGAACATCCTCGCTGCTTGGTCCTGCGCGGCCGCGCGCTGGAGGCGGTTGGCCGGGAGGCCGAGGCTCGGACCGCACTCCACGAGGCGTTTGCCCTGGCGCCCGATGACCTGATGATTCGCATCCAGGCGCTGCCACCGATCAGCCGCGCGGATGCCTACGCGCAGGCCTTGGCCGATCTACGGGTGTTCTTGAAAGAACATCCCCAGCAGCCATTGGCGGCCCGGCTGGCGCTTGCGCAACGCGACTTGCAGTGGGGTGGCCCTCAGGCGAGCGCCGGCCAATTTCAGGCTGCCGCGGAGGCGTTTGCGGAAGCCGCTACGGGCTTCGAAGCCGTGATCGCCGGGCTCGCCACGAACGCCAACTCGGCGACCGCGGGCGTGCCGGCCACCACCAAAGACATCGCCTGGTATCGGCATGAGCTGGGTTACGTGCTCACGTACGGGGGCGACGCGCTGCGGAGTCTTGGCCGGCTGTCTGAAGCAGAAGCGGTGCTTTCACGCGGTCTCGAAGTCCATAAGTCATTGGCGGGCGACGAGAGCGCGCCGGCAGACGCGAAATCGCGGCTGGCCTGGAACCAGGTCGAGCTGGGCATGGTTTGCCAAGCGCGCGGATCGTTCCGCGAGGCGGAGCAAAATTACCGCGCGGCCATCATACTCCTGGAAGGACTCGGCAAAGCCGACTATTGGCTTGCCGGAGGCTATGACGCCTTGGCGCAGCTCTGCGAGTTGGAAGGCCGGACTGCTGAAGCGATCGAGGCCCAACAAAAAGCGGTTGCCGCGTGGGAAAAACAAGCGCGTGAAGCGATCGTCGCCTACACCAAGGGCGTTGAGGTGGCGCCGACGAACCCCGTATTGCACAACAACCTCGCCTGGTTGTATGCCACCTGCGCGGTCGACGAGCTGCGAGATCCAGCGCAGGCCGTTGCTCTGGCCAAGAAAGCCGTCGATTTGCGGCCGACGGACGGCACAAGCTGGAACACGTTGGGAGCGGCGCAATACCGTGCGGGCGAGTGGCAGGCGGCGGTCGAGTGTCTGACGAAGTCGATGGAACTTCGCTCGGGAGGCGACGCCTTCGATTGGTTCTTCCTGGCGATGGCCCATTGGCAATTGGGACAGGTGGATGAAGCCCGGGAGTGGTACAAGCAGGCCATCGAGTGGGTGGAGAAAAACAGCCAATCGCTGTCGGGCAAGCCGCAGTGGGCCGACGAGCTGCGCCGCTTCCGTTCCGAGGCGGAGGGGCTGCTCGGAAAATAGCAGCCGACGCCTTCATCGGGCCCGGATTATTCATGGTCCCGTAGCTGGCTTCGCAATCCTCCAGAGGCGGATTTCGCCGCGGGCTCAAGAAGTCAGGCCGTGGACGCGAGTAAGGAACATCGCTTAACGGGCCTGATTTACGCATGTCGTGGGGATACTGGGTAAATGAGTCTTGTAGGGTGGGCGGTGCCCACCAGCATCGTATCAATGGTCGAATCATGGTGGGCACTGCCCACCAGCATCGTATCAATGGTCGAATCATGGTGGGCGGTGCCCACCCTACGGTCTCGAGACCAGTGGCCGCACGTTCCTTTCCGACATTGGGCCGCGCAGCGGGCTGAGAGGCTAGAAACGCAGTGCCCCCAATCTACCTGCTTTCGTCCGTGTCGCCTCGCGGGCTGCCTCTGGCAG
>DATLQY010000778.1:0-14385 GCA_035534975.1 Pirellulales bacterium | reverse complement strand
TTCATTCCCCATTCGCTTCGCAAATCGAAGGAGCTCGACGAGTTTGTCTCGATCCTCCACATCCGTTCGTTTGGCATAGCATTCGATGAGAATCGGAATGTCCTCGAGAATCTCGCCGTCGTCAGTCTTGTAGATCCCTTTGAAGGTCTTGAACGCGGTTGCGCCGCCGAACAAATCGGCGAATAACCCCAAGGCCGCGTTGGCCCATTGTTCTTGATTGTTCAGAAGCCTTTTTCCCTTGTCGTGACTCGGAATAATCAGGATCAGCAGATCTTGTCGCTCGCCCGAGTGCAAGACCGAAATGATCGTCTCGGCTTCCTCGAACAACCGCTTCTGCGACATCCAGCACGCCCCTTTTTTCGCCACGCGAGATTGAGGATTCTGGCTTCCTCCACCATAGTCTAGGCTTGAAAGGCTGCCGTGGCAATCAGTTTAAGTTGGTTTCGATATGGGTGCCCGCATCCCGTACCTTCCCAGCGACTGCCCCAATGCGTCGACGATCTCGCCCAACGTGGCGCGGCGGCGGGCGGCGTCGAGCAAGGCGGGCATGACGTTCTCGGGCGTGTCATTCTCGGCGGTGGCGGCGACGCGGCGGACTTCGGCCAACGCCCTAGCGACGGCCGAAGCGTCGCGCTCGGATTTGACGCGGGCAAGGTTTTCCTTCTGGCGCCGCTCGATATCCGGGTCAAGGGCAAGCGTCGACATCGTAGTCGTTTCTTCCTCGCTGAAGGCGTTCACGCCGACGACGAGCTTGCGACCGGCGTCGACCTCGGCCTGGTAACGGTAGGCGCTTTCGGCGATGCGGCGGCGGAAGTAGCCGCTCTCGATGGCCGCGATCATCCCGCCGGCACGCTCGATCTCGGCGAAAATCGACTCGGCCTCGGCCTCCAGCGCGTCGGTCCAGGTCTCCAGTTGATAGCTGCCCCCCAAGGGATCGACCGAGTTGGCGACGCCGGTTTCATAGGCCAGCACCTGCTGCGTCCGCAGGGCGATCGTCACGGCTTCGAGTGTCGGCAGCGAGAGAGTTTCGTCGCGGCTGTTGGTGTGCAGCGACTGGCAGCCGCCGAGCACAGCCGCCATCGCCTGATAGGCCACACGCACCACGTTCACCTCGGGTTGCTGGGCTTGCAGGCTCACGCCGGAAGTCTGGGCGTGGAACCGCAACGCCCAACTGCGCGGATCCTTCGCACCGTGCCGCTCGCGTAGCCGCCTGGCCCAGATTCGACGGGCGGCGCGGAACTTGGCGACCTCCTCAAGAAAGTCGTTGTGGGAATTGAAAAAAAACGAAAGCCGTGGGGCGAAGTCGTCGATCGCCAGCCCGCGCGCCAGCGCGCGTTCGACGTAATGTAAACCGTCGGCCAACGTGAAGGCCAGTTCCTCGGCGGCGGTGCTGCCCGCCTCGCGGATGTGGTAGCCGCTGATCGAGACGGGGTTGAACTGCGGCACTTGCCCGGCGCAGAACTCGATCGTGTCGATCACCAGCCGCACGCTGGCCCGCGGCGGAAAGACGAACTCGTTCTGGGCGTGGTACTCCTTGAGAATGTCGTTTTGCAGCGTGCCGCGGAGGCTTTGCCAGGGGACCTTCATTCGTTCCGCCGTCGCCAGATAGAAAGCCAGCACGATCGCCGCGGGCGCGTTGATCGTCATCGAGACGCTGACGGTTTGCAGGTCAATGCCGGCAAAAAGCCGCTCGAAGTCGTCTAGCGTGTCGATGGCCACGCCCAGCCGGCCAACTTCGCCGGCCGACTGCGGATGGTCGCTGTCGAGTCCCATCAAGGTCGGCAGGTCGAAGGCCGTGCTCAGCCCGGTCTGCCCTTTTTCCAGGAGGAACTTGAAGCGGGCGTTCGTTTCCTCGGGCGTGCCGAAGCCGGCAAACTGCCGCATCGTCCAGAGCCGGCCACGATGGAGATTGGCGTGGATGCCGCGGGTGAAGGGATATTGGCCGGGATAGCCAAGCTGTGTTTCATAGCCGGGCGTCATCTCGTCGGGCAAGTAGAGCGGCTCGACCGGCCGGCCACTGACCGTCGTGAGACTCGAATCGCGATCAGTCGCGCGTGCCAAAGCCGCCTGGTAGGTTTCGCGGGCCGGCGATGAGGGTCGTTGGTTTTCCATGCGTCAAGATCCCCGGCCAACCGCCACTCGTTTCACCCGTTTCACCAACCCTCATTGAAACGGCGAACACGCCGAGCCGCAAGGCATGAACCGGTGCTTCTCTCCGCCTTCCGTGCTCGCGCCCCTTTGACTTCGCCCGCCGCGGCCACTACGCTGCCCCAATGCAGAAAATTCTGGTACTTTACGATTCGAAGAGCGGCAACACGGCGAAGATGGCCCACCTGGTGGCGGAAGGGGCGGCGAGCATCGTGGATGTCGAGGTGCGCCTCATTCACGTCGACGAAGCCTCGGCCGACGACGTGGTCTGGTGCGACGGCCTGGCCGTAGGCAGCCCCACGAACATGGGGCTGATTTCCTGGAAAATGAAGCGCTTCTGGGACGAGGCCATGTTCGACCAGTGGATGAAAGTCGACGGCAAGATCGCCTGCGCTTTTTCATCGTCCGGTGGTTGGGGCGGCGGCACGGAGCTGGCTTGCCAGTCGATTCTAACCGTGCTCATGAACTTCGGCTTTCTGGTGTTTGGCGTGACCGACTACGTGGGCAAGCTGACCACGTTGCACTACGGCGCCATCAGTGCGCGCGAGCCGCGCTGCGACGAGTCGCAGGCGGCTTGCCGCAAGCTCGGGCAGAGGTTGGCCGAATGGACCGCCGTCGTCGGCGGCCGGCGCGACCAGCACCCGTTGGCGAAGCCCGACACTCGTATGCCTCCCGGCTAAGCGAGATCGCCGGTGCGTGTGGCAAGCTCGCAATCGGCCAGGCGGAGGTGGTCGGTCTGGTTGAGCGTGACGAGCTTGACCTGTCCGGCCCACTCAAGCTGGCTGATTGAACCGTTGTAGAGCATGAACGGGTTGCGCTCGGCCGGCACACCCAGGAGCGCCTTGAGCCCGGCCGCCAACACGCCGCCGTGCGCGACGACCGCCACCTGTTGGCATTCCACGTCATGGACGGCGCGCAGCGCCGCTTCCGAACGCCGCATCAACTCGCGGCGCGATTCTCCGCCGGGGATTTGGAAGTCGGGGTCTTGCGAACGCCACAAAGCGGTCTCGCGAGGGTACCGCTCACCGATTTCGGAGGCCAACAAGCCCTGAAAAACGCCGATGTTGATTTCCTTCAAGCGGTCGTCGGTGATCAGCGGCAGCTTGAGTGCCTCGGCCACCGGGCGGGCCGTCTCCAGGGCCCGGCGGAGAGGGCTGGAAAAGACCGCTTCGATCGGCAACGCCGCCATCGCCGTGGCGACGGACTGCGCGTGCCGCCGCCCCCGCGGCGAAAGCACCGGCTCGTCCGATTGGCCCTGCAAGCGATGCTCGACGTTGTAGCTGCTTTCGCCGTGCCGGATCAGGTAGATGAGCATGGGGGGAAGGATGAAGGATGAAGGATGAACGTCCCGACAAACCAATGACCAATGACCAATGACCAATGACCAATGACCAATGACCAATGCCTAACTGAACATTCCGTCATTACCGCTGGCTTCGAAAGCGTCGCGAACGTGCTCGACCAACGGCGGGCGTCGGCCGGTGGGCCAGGTGACGGCGATGACGTCGAACCGTGAAGTACACTCCAACAGGTCGTGCCGTTTGAGGAACCCCACGGCCAGCCGCGTCAGGCGGCGCTGCTTTTCCGCGTCGACCGCCTCGGCCGGATGTCCGCCGTCGTGCGATTCTCGCGTCTTGACTTCGACGAAAACCACGGTCCGCCCGTCGACCGCCACCAGGTCGAGTTCGCCAAGCTGGCCCCGCGCGCCCCGCGCGACGATCTTGTACCCTAAGCGCTTGAGGTGCCGCGCGGCCAGCGCCTCCCCCCGCGGGCCGAGACGTGCCGGCCGCCGCAAGCGAGCCAGCCCGTCGCGAAGCGCGGCCCACCATCGGCCGATCATCCCTTACGGTCCGTCCTTCTTTCCTTCAGACGGACGGCCTTGCCGACGCGGTCGCGGAGGAAGTAAAGCTTGGCGCGGCGGACGACCCCGGAACGCTTGACCTCGATCTTGGCGATCCGCGGCGAATGGAGCGGGAACTTCCGCTCGACCCCCTCGCCCTGCACGATGCGGCGGACGACGAACATTTCGCGCGTGCCCGACCCGCTACGGGCAATCACCACGCCGTTGAAAATCTGGATGCGCTCCTTCTCACCCTCGAGAATGCGGGTATGGACGTCGACGGTGTCGCCGATGTTGAACCTGGGAACCTCCGTCTTGAGATTGGGTTTCTCGACCAGCGCGAGTATTTGTTGACTCATCGTCATGTTCCTTTCAGGTTTTTACTGTTGGCCGGGTGAAGTCTAAATCTTATTTTGGTCGTCGCCGGCGGTCCGCCGCCGCGTCCGCGCAATGCTCTGTTCCTTTCGCCAGCGGGCGATTTCGCCGTGGTTGCCGCTAAGCAGGACCTCCGGCACTTCCAACCCGCGAAACTCGCGGGGCCGCGTATATTGTGCAAACTCCAACAACCTCTCCCGCCCCGAAAACGAATCCTCGCTGCTGCTCCGCTCATCGCCCAAAACACCCGGCACCAGGCGGATGACCGCGTCGATCAGGACCATCGCCGCGACTTCGCCGCCGTTGAGCACGAAGTCGCCAATGGAGATTTCGTCAGGCCCCAGGATTTCCTTGATTCGTTCGTCGAACCCCTCGTACCTTCCACACAACAAGATCAGCCGCCGGCGGGAGGCCAGTTCTTCCACGACTCCCTGGTTCAACCGCCGCCCCTGGGGCGAGAGAAGCACCACGTGCCCTGGCTCGTTGCCCGCGCTTCGCACCGCCTCGACGCACTCGACCACCGGCTTGACCATCAACACCATACCGGGTCCGCCGCCGAAGGGCCGATCGTCGACTTGCTTGTGCCGCCCCTCCGCCCAGTCGCGGATGTCGTGCAACCGCACATCGACCAGGCCTCGTTCGATCGCCAGTTTCAACAGGCTCTGGCCCAGGTAGCCGGGGAACATCTCCGGGAACAGGGTCAGCACGTCGATTTGCATGGTTGTGGAGTAGTCTACGACGCTATGACGATGCTTCCGCGCCTCCTTCAGCCGCGGGCGGATCGGCGGCCGGCGACTCCGCCGCCGCGGCCTGGGGTTCCGGCGCGGCGGGAGCCTGTCCCTTGGGCGGCGGTACGTAAACCGGCTCGGGGGCCGGCGGTACTTGTTTCGGCAATGAAAGCCGTTCACGTGCCGCGGCTTGCTCCGCCAGACGTTCGCCCTTGGCGCCGTATTTCTTGATGAACACCTTGACCTTGTCGCTGGGCTGAGCGCCGACGCCGAGCCAGTAGCCCAGGCGCTCGGTTTTCAGCACGACGCGCGCATCGGTATCGTCGATCATCGGGTCGTACGTTCCTAGTTCCTCCAGCACCCGGCCGTCGCGCGGGTTGCGCGAATCGACGGCGCAGATGCGAAAGAACGGCCGGTGTTTCCGGCCCATTCGCTTCATCCGGATCGTGACTGCCACTCAAGTCTCCTAGGTTAAGATTCGTAAGGTATGGTCGCGGCCAAATGCGCGTCAGGCTGGAATGCCTAAGCTACGCCTGGTCGCCCGGTGGTCGCTTCTGGTTTCTCTTGTCTCGCGCCCTTCGCCGTTCTTCCTTCTCGCGTTGTTTGCGCAGCTTGGCCCGCTCCTGGCTGGTCAAACGCTTGCCCGTCCCTATTTTCTGCTTGGCGAGCACGGCGCCCGGATCGAGCATGCCCCCCTTCTGCAATTGCTTCACCTGCTTGAGCCGCTCGCCGATGCCCTTGCCGGCCATGCTCTTCATGATGTCGGCCATGCCGTCAAACTGCTTGACCAGGCCGTTGACCTCGGCCGGTTCGACGCCGGCCCCGGCCGCGATCCGCCGTCGTCGGCTTTGGTCGATGGTCCGCGATGGGTTTCGCCGCTCGTCCGGCGTCATCGAGTCGATGATGCCGCACAGCCGTCGCATGTCGCCTTCGGCGTCCATGTCGGCCATCATCTCGCTCATGCCTCCCATGCCGGGGATCAGGCCCATGATCTTGTTCAACGGTCCCAGCTTCTTGGTTTGGGACATCATCTTGCGGAAATCGTCCAGCGTGAACTCGCCCTTTCGGAGCCGCTCTTCCTGGGCGATCAACTCGTCCTGATCGAGCTTCTGATGGGCTTGCTCGACGAGGGTCAGCACGTCGCCCATGCCGACGATGCGTCCGGCCATGCGATCGGGATGGAACTCCTCAAGCGCGTCGAGGTGCTCGCCGACTCCGATGAACTTCAAGGGCACGCCCGTCACGGCCTTGACGCTCAGCGCGGCGCCGCCACGCGCGTCGCCGTCGAGCTTGGTCATGATGACGCCGTCCAGTTCCAACGCGTCGTTGAACGCCTTGGAGCTTTGAACGGCATCCTGGCCCGTCATGCCGTCCACCACCAGGTAGATCTGTTCCGGCTCGACGCGACGGTCGATGCGCCGGAGTTGTTCCATCAGCTCTTCGTCGATGTGCAACCGGCCGGCCGTGTCGAGGATCACGACTTGGGCGCCAATCGCTTTGGCGTGCTTGACGGCATTTTGGCAAACAGCCACCGGGTCGGTCGCACCCGGCTCGGCGTAGACCGGCAGGCCAAGCTGATCACCGATGACTTGCAGTTGATGAACGGCCGCGGGCCGCTGCAAGTCGGCCGCCGCCAACAGCGGTTTGCGCCCCCTCTGGTTGATCAGGCGGGCCAGCTTGCCGCAGGTGGTCGTCTTGCCGGAACCTTGCAGCCCGCACATCATCAGTACCGTCACGTCGCCCCGCAAATGGAGTGAGTGATCGACGGGGCCCAGCAGGGCGACCAATTCCTTGTAGACGATTCCGACGACCTGCTGCTCAGGCCGCAGAGACTTGAGCACTTGCTCGCCGACGGCCTGCTCGGTGACCTTGGCCATGAAGTCACGGACGACGTCAATATTGACGTCGGCTTCCAGCAGCGACTGCTCGACCAGGCGCAGCCCATCGCGCATGTTCGACTCGGTGAGTCGAGCTTTTCCGGTCAGCGACCGAAAAGCGGAACCGAGACCTTGTTGTAGTGATTCGAACATCGGCGGACACGTTTGGGACGAGGCGCAAAGCCAGCGCGGCCGCCGGCCATTGCCCCCCCAAGCCAGCGGCGAAAACTCGAATTCTAACGGATATTGGGGCAGGTTGGCAACAGCTAATGAAAGCGGGTAGTGGGCGAACGATAGGCGACCGCGTGGATCGCGGGCGGCCCGCACCCAGCTCCTATCGCCAACCGGGCCAGAACTGAACAAAGGCCGCGATACACGCACAAGCAACGGCGGTGATGGCAGGAATTACCGGACTGCCACCCGGAGAATCTGACGTAAGAAGATTGACGGACCATGATGCCGCCCCTCCGCCGACGACATACAGCACCGCGCTGAGGAGTTGACGCGCGAAATCTACCTTGCGGCGGCCAGCGATTTCATTAAAGCCGCTGTCGAAATCGGACTCATCAACGGTTCTCGATCGGCGGCGCTTGGCAGATGAAACCGCTTCTAGATGAAGGAGATGTTCAAGCTCCGTCCGGAGGGCGTCCTCGCGCTCTACTCCGATGTCGCTAATGACATACTCGACATGCCTGATCTTCTTGGCGCACACGTGCGAGGCTATTCAGTTTCGGTGAGGATGTTCTGTTGAATGGCCTCACGAACAACCTGGTCGAGAGAGTCCAGGATATCCTTCCCAGTGACCTGCTCGCGGCCTTCATCCCGTGCTCGCGCTATCGCCAATTCGCGCAACCGGCGCGACACAAAATCCCGAATCCGATCGCGCGTTTCGATTGAATCGGCAGAGAAAGTAATTGGCTTATCGGAGGATGCAGTCGCCATGGGAGAACCCTCGAATCGCCAGCCAACGCCGTTCCAATCGGCTTCGACCATTCCAGGCCAAGGAAGTTAGCCAATCCGTGAGATTCAACCTAGGCCAATTCGGCACGGCTTCTTGCATGCCGTTGAACCCTACACCTATCATCTATCCTACTAGCGCACTGAAATTGTCAATGCCCCAACTGGAAGTTGTTTTACCGAAATGACTTACTCTCGCTGATGCGCCGGTGCTGCGTATCATCGGCGTGCCGCACAGAGCCGAGAAGAAAGCGTCTAAGGCTGGGCGGCGCCGCATGTTACAAGCGCCCTTGCAGATACAAGTCGCCCCCGAGCTGACGCCATTGGGGCGACTGCAACTGCCAGGCTTGCGCCATTCGCTCGACGCCGGTCCCCGCCAATGGCCCCGGCGCTTCGTCCCCGCCCACCAGTAAGGGCGCGATGAAGACGTGGACTTCGTCGATCTGCCGCTGATCGAAAAGGCTGCCGAACAGCTTGGCGCCCCCTTCCACCATCACATTGGTCATCCGTCGGCGCCCCAGCTCGTCGAGCAATTCCGCGAGACGGGCCGCGGCATCGCCGGCGCGGCATACGAACACCTCGCAGCCCGCCGCTTCCAGCCGCTCTCGATCGGACTTGGGGGCGTGCGGGCCGACGGCCACGAACACGGGCGCATCGCGGGCGGTGCGGACCAATTGGCTCTCGGAGGACAACGTCGCGCGCGTGTCGAGCACGACGCGTGTCGCTGTGCGGGGCCCCGGCGGCCGGGCGGTCAGGAGGGGGTCATCGACCTGGGCGGTGCCGCGGCCGACGAGAGTGGCGTCGACCCGGCCTCGCAACTCGTGGACGACGCGGCGCGAAGCTTCGCCGGAGATCCAGCGGCTGTCACCGGCGCGCGTGGCCAGCTTGCCGTCGAGCGTCATGGCCCACTTGGCCAAGACCCATGGGCGTCCGGTGCCCAGCAGCTTGAGATAGGGAGCGTTCAGCGCCCGGGCCTCGGCTTCGAGCAATCCGACTTCAACTTGCAAGCCCGCGGCGCGCAATTCAGCCAACCCTCGGCCGGCGACGGCGGGGAACGGATCGTCCTGGGCAACGACCGCGCGGCGGAGCCCGGCCGCGATAATTGCCCGCGTACAAGGGGGAGTCTTGCCCTGGTGGCAACAGGGTTCGAGTGTGACGTAAAGCGTGCCGTCCGCGGCGCGGCCCGCCGCGATGGCAAGCGCCTCGATTTCCGCGTGTGGCCCTCCGAAGTGTCGGTGCCACCCTTCGCCGATGATCTCCGCGCCTTGGGCGATGACGCAGCCGACCAGTGGGTTTGGCTCGGCGCCGCCGCGGCCCAGCGCGGCCAACTCGAGGGCCCTCCGCATGTGCCAGGCATCGAGCTGAGATGGATCGTCGGGCATATGCTGGGGCGTTGGGCGTGAGGAGTGAGGAAGGCATTAGGTCCGCGTGTTCGTGGCCGCAGAGCGGCCGAGGCGCCGTTCCCGCGCGGAGCGTGGGAACGAGAGGGCCTATCGCCTTCTTAGTCCTAACGCCTATCGCCTTCTTCGTCCTTCGTCACTCCATGCCGGGGGTCCAGAGGGCGGCCTTCTTTCCCGATCCGGTTTCGCCGTCGGGCGTCCAAAGCTTGCCCGGCTCGGCGGCAGCGCCCGGAATGACCAGTCCGGCCGGTTCGGCGCGCTGCTGCTGAGTCGGGCGGCCGTGTTCGTCGACCAGACCCGCGTCGTAGAGGATTTGCAGCAAACGCTCCAACACGCCCGGCTCGCGGCGGTGCTGCGACTGCAGGTGGTTGATCAGCCGCATCGCGGCCTCTCCCTCGCCGTGGGCCAACAGCAGTTCGAGCTCCTCGAGGTCCCAGCGGGCGGACGACTGGCCCGCCGCCTCCGCAACGGCACGCGCTTTACCGATCAGTTCCAATGCCTTGCCGCCATCGTTTTCAGTGGCGGCCAACACGCCCAGCGCCTGCGCCTTATCGACTTTTCCGTCGAGGCTGGGCCGGGCCAGCAATTCATCGACCAATTTGACCAGCGCGGGTCGGACGCGGGCAAAGGCCGCGCGTTGATAAGCGTGGTGCAAGTCGTCGTCGGAGAGTTTATCGACGATCAGCCGGGCCAATCGCGTATAACGGACGTCGATCAGTGGGACCAGCGCCGGATCGATCGGTTCGTCGGCCGTCAGGCCCAATCGCTCTCGCAGGGCCGCCGACTCGGTGGCGCTCAATGCATCGGACAGCGAAAACTCGACCACGCGCAGCGCGGCCAGCAGGTTCGCGCGCGGCGCGCCCTGGGCGGCGGCCTCGGAAGGAGTGCGGCCGTCGAGCAGGTCGTTGGCCGTGGCCGTCCATTTCTCGGTGAGCAGCGTCCGGCGCCGCTCGACGGCGAGTCGCTGGGCGTCGTCGGGCGGCGTGTCGTCGGGCAAGTGCCACGACCCGCCGAGAGTGCGCTGCAAGATCGCCGTCGAACCGAGGACTTCCTCGGCTTCGGCCGCGCGCAACGTATCGCCGGCCACCCGAGCGAGCACGTCGGCCGCCTCGGCGAGTTGGTCGCGGTACACGAACAGCTCGAGCCGGGCCTCGCGATCGGTCTCGCGGCCGTAGACAAACATCCGCCCGAGCACCTCGGAAACCGAGTCGGCCGTCAGGCCAACGCCGGTTTGGGCCAGTGGCTTGTCGAGCAACAAGTGCGCCGAGCGCGGCGGCGGCCCCTCGTCGGCCCCCAATTCGACCCTGTCGATCGGCAGCTTCACCACACGGCGATCCGACGCCAGGGATGCCGCGAGCCGCTCCTGGTCCGCGATGGGGTATGGGACCGAGATCAGATCGACCAGGGTTCGCTGGTTTTCGGCGTCGAGGAAATACGAGAGCACCAAGGCATCGGCCGCGTCGTCGAGCGACACATCGAGCCCGGCATAATGTCGCCAGGCCGCTGTGGCTCGGGCTTCATCGGCCAAAAAACCCCGCAACAGCGCCAGGTTGCGCCAGACCTGCGGCGAATCAGGGATCGTTGCGGCGAGGGCCTCGAACCGCTCGGCGGCCCTCGACCACTGCGCCTTCGCGCCCGATTGGAGCGCCTCGTCGAAGCGGGCTTTCCAGGGTGCGCCGTCGGGCGCGAGGCTGAGCGGCTGCGGCATGTCCTTGATGGGCAATGGCACGCCGGGGTTCTGCATTACGGAAACGAGCAGGTTTGCCGACAAAGGATAGTCGGGCATCATCCGGGTCAACATCGTCGCGTGCGCCAACGCGGCCGCGAGGTGACCTTCGTTCAACAGCCCGACGGCTACGACGCTAATCGCCTCGAAGACCTTAGAATCGATGGCGGAGTCGCACGCGGCGATCGCGCGCTGCAGCGGCTCGACCGCGGCGAGGGCGCCCGTTTCCGCGATGCCGAAGATCGCGGATTCGGCCAGCGCGACGGGGTTTTCGGGGTGCGTGACGAGCACCTGCCGCGCGGTTTCGCGGGCCTGAGCGTCCTGGCCGAGACCGTGCTGCAAAAGGGCTTTGGTGGTCAGCAGGCAGGCGCGGCCGGGGAACCTGGCTTCGAGGCGTTCGATGTGGTCGAGGCAGGCCTGTTGCTGTTTACCTTCCACCATCCGCCCGATCTTTTCCAGCTCTCCGACCAGGTCGGAGCAGCAGAACTTGACCTTTTTCCCGGTGCCGCCCGGACATGGGCTATAGGGGTCGATGGGCATGCGCGGCTCGATTCTTCGGGGCTGGATCGTGGCATCATAACAAATCGCCATTCGCTTGACGATGGCCTTTGACGACGGCCCTCAGCGCGAGGGAAGGTAAGGCTTTCCTTGCTTGTAGCGATTGAGCCGCGCGGCGAGTTTGTCGACCACGTCGGAGGGTTGCTTGTTCGCACGTGCGGTGGCAATGGTCTTGGCCTGGGTTTCCGCGGCCAGCTCGAACTGGCCGTCGGCGGCGTAGGCCGCGGCGAGCGTGTCGAGGTAGCGATGGTCCGATTCACCGTCGAGCTTGATCGCTTCCAGGGCGGCCTCCACGGCCAGCTTGGGATTGCGGTAACGCGCATCGGGACAGGTCGCCAAAAGCCAGGCGACGCTCTGGCAGCAGTGGCCGTTGCCGGGGTCGAGAGCGCGGGCCTTACGATAATCGTCGGCCGCGGCGGAGAAGTTGCTCAACGCGGCCTGCACTTCGGCGCGGAAGGTCAGCGCCGCCGCGTTTTTCGCGTCGCGGCCCACCGCGGCGTTCAAGTCGGTCAGGGCCGCTCGCAGCTCGCCGCGTTGGAAACGGGCATTGCCGCGGCTGACCAGCACCAAGGTGTCGTTGGGCGCCAGCCGCAGGGCCTGGTCGTAGTCCTTGATCGCGGCGGCCAGATCGCCACGCGCGTAGCGCACTTCGCCACGGTTGAACCAGCCATGCGCGTAGTTGGGCATGAGTTTGAGCGTGCGGTCGAAGTCGGCCTCGGCCTCCTTGTAACGGCCCGCCTGCGCATAGCTCACGCCGCGGTTGTGGATCGCACGCCAGCGCGTACCGTCGAGCGAAACTGCCTGTTCGAAGTCGGCCAGCGCCGCGTCGCCGTCGCCGGCGGCGGCCCGCAGTTCGCCGCGGTGATCGAGCGCCCACGATTGCAGTTGCCGTGCGTAGGCCGCGTCCTTATCCTTGGCGCCCTGTTCGAGGGCTTGCTGGCAAAGCCGAACGACTTCGGAAAACTCCTCGTCGGTCTTGGCCGCGAGCGTGGCCTCGTGCGCCTGCTTGAGCAATTCGCCGGACGAGGTGCCCTCGGCAGGCTGGGCGGACGCCGACGTGCTGGTGCCAACGTGGCACGTCAACGCGGCGCCAATAAGGACACTGCGAAAAACGCGACAAGATGAGAAAAACGATGTCATGGGTCGTCCCACATGGATTGGTATTCGCAAATCAGACGAGATGAATTCGTCAAGGCGGCCAGCGTTCGATGGCTCAGGCCTTCGGCTCGGTCATGCTCCATGGGTCGAGCGCCGCGGCGAGCTTGTCGGGCGGCAGGATATTCTGCTCCTGACAAAGCTCGCGGATCGTCTTGCCCGACTTGAACGCCTCCTTGGCCAGCGCCGCCGCCTTCTCATAGCCGATGAACGGGTTGAGGCTGGTAACCATCGACAGACTCTTCTCGACCGAGGCGTTGCAGGCTTCCTCGTTGGCCTCCATCTCCAACGCGCAGAAATCGACGAAGGCCCGCGTGGCGCCGGCCAACAGCGCGGTGCTCTCCAGCGTCGTCTGCCCCATCACCGGCATCATGATATTGAGTTGGAATTGTCCGCCGGCCGCGCCGCTGATCGCCACCGTTTGGTCGTTTCCCATGACCCGCGCGGCGACCTGCATCATGCTTTCGCACATCACCGGGTTGACCTTGCCTGGCATGATCGAGCTGCCGGGCTGGCGGTCGGGCAATTGCAGCTCGTAGAAACCACAGCGCGGACCGGAACCGAGCCAGCGGATGTTGTTGGCGACGTTGAACAGCGTCGTGGCGACGGCCCGCAATTGGCCGTGGCACTCGACCAGGCCGTCGCGCTGGGCGTTGGCCTCGAAATGGTCGGCCGCCTCGACGAAAGCGATGCTCGTCTGGCCGGCCAACTCGGCGCAGACCCGTCGTCCGAACTCAGGGTGCGTGTTGATGCCGGTCCCCACGGCCGTGCCCCCGACAGGCAGCTCCAGCACTGCCTGCTGCGCCCGCCGGGCGCGCTCGATCGAGAGCTTCAACTGGCGGGCGAAAGCACCGACTTCCTGTCCCAGGCGCAGCGGAGTGGCGTCGGCCAGGTGCGTGCGCCCGATCTTGATGATCTTGTCCCAACGGGCCGCCTTGTCGGCAAGCGTTTGCCGTAGCCTCTCAAGGGCCGGCAGCAACGCTTGCTCGATCGCCACGGCCACCGCGACGTGGATCGCGGTGGGAAACATGTCGTTGGTGCTTTGCCCCATGTTGACGTGGTCATTGGGATGGATCGGTTTGGCGGCCTGCATCCGGTCGCCGCCCAGCAACTCGATCGCCCGGTTGCTGATCACCTCGTTGGCGTTCATGTTGCTCGACGTGCCCGACCCGGTCTGAAACACATCGACCGGGAACTGATCGTCAAACTTGCCGTCGGCGACCTCGTGGCAGGCGTCGAGCAGGGCTTGCACCTGCTTTGCGTCGAGCGGGTTCTTGCCCGTCGCGGTGAGCTTTCCCAAATCGCGGTTCGCCACCGCCGCCGCGTACTTCACCAGGCCCAGCGCTCGGATCAGTTCCGGCGGCAACGGCCAGCCGGAGATCGGAAAGTTTTCCACGGCGCGTTGCGTCTGGGCGCCGTAGTAGGCCGCCGCCGGCACGCGCACCTCTCCCATCGAATCGCGCTCGATGCGGAAGTCGTCGCCGTTTGTCTTGATGGGTTCCTTGGTCATCGCTGGCTCCTCGGTCGAACAGGGAACAGGATAACGGTCGGAGGCGGCGACGTGAAGAGGGGGGGTGATGGGATGAAGGGGTGATGGGGTGATGGGGTGATGGGGTGATGG
>DATLQY010000777.1:0-4111 GCA_035534975.1 Pirellulales bacterium | reverse complement strand
CGGTAGCCGAGTTGCAAAGCGCGGCCGAAGCTGTGCTGCGCCGCGGCGGCCACGCGGAGGTTGCCGATCGTGGCCAGCCGCATACCGACGAAGCCGACCGTCGCCGAGAAAATCGAGCCGATCAGGAAGGCGACCGCGCGTCCGATGGCGATTTCAGGGGCGGTATCGGGCTGTCTGTTGGCCGCCATGTACAAAAGCACGGTGATGACCACGATCAAGAGCCCCACCACGCGGAACTGGCGGTACAGGTAGGCATTGGCACCTTCGCGGATCGCGAGAGCGATTTCCTGCATCCGTTTCGTCCCCTGGTCGGCGTTCTTGACCTGGCCCACAAGCATCAAGGCGTAGACGAGGCCCGCGATGGCGACGAGCACGTTGGCCAAGAGGGCGAGTTTCTCGCCCCAGTGGTATTTCGAGTCGCTCCTGAGCGGCTCCCACAGGGTGATGTGGTGTTCGGCCGCCGCCTGGCCCACGGCGACAATCGCCTCGTGCCCGCCGAGCTGCAGCCAACCCGCGCCGCCGACGGTGCCCACGGCCATGAGTGCCAGTAATACGACTCCCAATCGCTTCATGATTCCCTCGCCTGAATGTTGCTTCGACCTTTGGTTCGTGGCCCGGAATTCATTCCGAGACGTTTGGTTTCGGTGTGGTTTCCCGGAATGGATGCCGGGCGACGCGGGCCGGAATGAATTTCGACCCACGCAGGAATGCCAAGAAAATAACGAATGCCCGGCGTCTCGACTAGCCCTGATGCGCGCACGATTTGGGCGCGGAGCGAAGATGAGAAACGGGCCGCGAGAGTACCTGCCGGCCGACGCAAAGTGGCCCATGATAATTATGCGCGGCAAGCGGCCGCCCACAAGGCATGGATCGTTCGTTTGGCCGGTACAACCCGCAAATTCCGCAAGAACCGCCCCCTTTGCGCCGATAAATATCACTGGGATCGCCACGCGGTACGCGCTGGCCGAGCTTACCCAGATTGCGTTTCCGCGAGCCGGAATCGGGCGACAGCCATGCTTTTCTGCTCGTGGCGGAATTCGTGAGAATTTCCGTCCGTTTTCGTGTCGGCGGTCGGAATTCCCACGAATTCCGTTACGGGAAGCGTACACCGCGAGACGAACATGCTACGCCGCCGCTTGACTTAGCCAAACACTTCACGGATCGGTCGGCCAAGGGCGACGGATTGCGGCCGATCGAGTGGATCGACGATTCGCGCGTCGGGGTCCACGCCCAACGCATGGTAGATCGTAGCCGCTACGTCTTCAGGCGTGACGGCGTCGCGAGCCGGGTACGCGGCAAAACGGTCTGATTGCCCGTAGACCGCGCCGCCGCGGACACCTCCGCCGGCCAGCAACACCGTGTAGCAGTGCGGCCAGTGGTCGCGCCCGGCGGCGTCGGCGCCTGCGTTGCTGGTGACCTGGCCCAGTTTCGGCGTGCGGCCAAACTCGCCCATCGCAACCACGAGCGTTTCCGCGAGAAGGCCGCGATCCGACAAGTCTTCCAAAAGCGCGGAGAACGCCTGATCGAAGTAGGGCAGGAGCGACTGGCGCAACAAGGGAAAATGCTGCCGGTGCGTGTCCCACGATTGATCGAAGCGGCGGCCCGTGCCGACCGTGACCAGCCCCACGCCGGCCTCGATCAACCGTCGAGTCAAGAGGAGGCTTTGTCCCAGGTGCGGAAGCCCGCCGAACTTTCGCGCTTCGACGGAACGGTCGGTCCGGTCGGGCATACCATAACGTCGGCGGACGGCTTCGCTCTCTTGGCTCAGATCGAACGCCTGACGGGCCTTGGGCGATGCCAAGAGCGAAAACGCCTGACGATAGTGCGCCGACATTCCGGCCCGTTCCGCGCCGTCCGAGAGCTGCGCCAACTGCCGGTCGATGTGCTCCAGCAGCTCCTGCCTGCGACTTAGCCGCGAGAGCGGCACCTCGGCCGGCAGGGCCAAACCTGGCGTTTCGTAACCCGGCGCGCTGGGATCACCCGCGACGAACGGATCGAATGCCGCACCGAGGAACCCGGCTCGCTGGCCGGGTAGATCGAGGCCGTTATTGGACATGATGTCGGGCAGGTGGACGAAGGCCGGCAGCCCGGGTGTCGCCGGCCGCAGTCTGGCGAGCACGGCGCCATAGGGCGGAAAGTTGTCCGGTTCATCGCTCGTGATCAAGCGGCTTCCCCTGAGCGGCGCGCGGCCGGTCAATGCGTAATAAGCGCCCGCGTTATGGTCGACGATCTGGTGGTGGACCGAGCGGACCAGGCAAACGTGGCGCATTTGCCGGGCAAGCCGCGGCAAGTGCTCGCAGACCTGGACGCCTTGCGCGGTCGAATCGATCGGGAGAAACTCGCCGCGGACTTCGGCCGGGGCGTCGGGCTTCAAATCCCAAAGGTCCTGGTGAGCCGGGCCTCCTTCCAGAAAGAACAGGATGCACGATTTGGCGGTGCTTCGAATGCCGGTGGAGCTCTGTCCTGACTTGGCCCACAGCAACTCGGGCAACGAAAGCCCGGCCAACCCCAACGATCCCCAGCGAATCAGTTCCCTGCGACGCATGGCCATCATCTTACCATGCACCGCCCTCGCGGAGTACCATTCCGGTTCGCCCCCGGCCGGCCACATCCTCATGGGTGCCGTTTGCCGAACGGCTAGACACATGAATCCGGTGGCGAATGGTGGGCCGGAGCCGGGTCTTGATTCCTGGCCACCGCTGGCCGAAATGCGTCGGCAAATCCACCCGGACAGCGAAGGGGAGGGCGGCGAAGTGCTAGGCCGTTTGAAGGGCTTCGATGCTGTTGATGTGGACCAACGAGCAAAGCACGATTCGGTCTTGCTCAGGGTAGGCGATCGCGATTCGTGTCTTGGCGATCGCCACGTTTTCGGGGTGGCGAACCTGATGGACTTCGCCATTCGACAGGCGAATCTCAAACGGCTCGAAAGGTTGCCGGTGAACCAAGTCTTGAATCGTTTCCATGTTCATAACCAAAGTTTACCACGGTGGACAACGAATGACAACCGCGAACTACGAAAAGGCTGGCATCAACGGCTGAGTGTGGATAGACTTGTTTTCAGTAGAAGTAGAATACGTTCGACATTCCGCGAAAACCAATACAAGCCTGCGAGAGGATTCACTGAAATGTCCCTATTCCATCGACTCGCGGCGTGTATTGCCTTCCTCGGGACGGCCGCCGTGCCGACAATGGTCCAGGCCGGGGTGTTGGTACCGGCCTACTTTTATCCAGGCACCGGCGGACCGGGTGGGGTTGGCGATGGATGGGCGGCAATGACGACGGCCGCCGGAGAGATTTCGCTGACGGCGGTTTTCAACCCTGACAGCGGCCCTCTACCCGGCCCCGCGGATCCTAACTACGTCAACGCATTGACAAACCTGGAGAACGCGGGGGGCAGGGTCATCGCGTACATTCCCACCGGTTATGGGACAACACTTCTGACAACAGTTGAGTCGGAGGCAACCTTATATCTCAGTCAATACGGGTCGCTCATCAACGGTTTTTTCATCGACCAGATGACGAATGACAATAGCCCGGGCCACCTGACCTATTACCACGACTTATACACCTATCTCAAAGGCGTAAACTCGGCTTTTGAAGTCATCGGGAACCCAGGGGCGCCAACGGACCCCGGTTATCTCGCACCGGCCACGCAAGGTGCGGACGCGCTGGTGACTTACGAGAACAACGATCTGACCCAACCCTACACGGCGTCACCCCCGTCCTCCTGGGTGTTTGCTTCTCCGGCAAGTGACTTCGTAAATATCGTTTATAACCAATCCACGGTCGCGGGAATGGTTGCTGATGTGAACGCGACGCCTTCGTACAACGTCGGTTCCGTCTACGTGACCGACCAAACGGTCCCGAATCCCTACAGTCAGTTACCCTCGTATTGGGACCAGGAGGTCGCGGCCATCCAAGCCCTGCCCGAACCTGCAGCGCTGACGCTCTGGTCATTGGGTGGATTGGTCGCGTGGTTGTTTGGCGCAGCACGTCGTCGGGTAAGTTGAGGCAACGGATGGCGGGTTCAGTAGGGTGTGGTTGTGCGCATGCCGTGGCGGAACGTCGCCTTTTGCTCCGCGAAGGGGCGTTCTTTCGCGGAGCGAAAGGC
>DATLQY010000776.1:0-6657 GCA_035534975.1 Pirellulales bacterium | reverse complement strand
GCGGCCTACTCGCATACAAGCGGTCCTAGTTCGGCCGCGGTCGCCACATGTCCAGTTCGGCCAAGTGCGGCCGCGCCAAGGGGTGCCTCGTCCGCGGCTCTCCTGCGCCCAGCGCTGAGCAGCCGGCCGCGATGCGGCACGGCGCCGGCCTGCCAACGGCTCACGCAACGCTCGACGATCCGCGAGTCGCGCAGATAGCGCGCCCATGCGACCGCCCCCAGCGAAGCTGACCGCAAAGCCAGTCGGCGCCAACCAATCGGCCGGCCATGGGCATAATTGGCCAGCGCCACATTGACGTCCGCGGAAAAGTTCGCGGCGCGCGCGATGCAATGCCCATCGGGATGCTCGCTCCGCCAGCGAGGCAAATGGCGGCTGAGCACCACGCCTTGCTGGCGCTCCATTTCACTCGGCAAATTCGCGCTCGTCAGCGTTTGCGAGCCGGCATGGATACGAAAGGCGGCCAATGGCGTGGGACAATACGCCGTCCGACCAAGCGACGCCACCCGAAGCCAATACTCCCAATCGGCGGAGTACCAGAGATCGGCGTCGAGCGGCCCGATCGCGCCGGCCGCGTCGGCGCGCACCAATGTGGCCGGCATTCCGATGAAGCACTGCACCAACAACCGCGGCACGACTTCGGCCGCGGCAAGTAACCCCTCGCGGCGCGGCAACGGGCAGTGCCAGTACCCGACCCTCCGGCCCTCCGCGCTGAGATAGACGCATGGGTGGACGACGAGCGCCGCGGCCGGCCAGCGCGCGGCAAAACGGCGCAAGACTCGCAACCGCCCCGGGAGCCAAACATCGTCCTGGTGCAGGAAGCTCAGGTAGCTGCCACGCGCCGCGGCGACGCCGACGTTTGTGTTGGCGACCCAATTGCCGGCATGTTGCCGCTCGATGATTTTCAGCGGCAGCCTGGCGGAATAGGCTCGCAGGATGTCCAATGTTGCGTCGGTCGAGCCATCGTCGACGGCCAGCACCTCGATGTTTGGATCGCCTTGCGCCAGGATACTTTCCAGGGCGGTCGGCAAGTACGCGGCGCCGTTATAGGTCGGCACGATTACGCTCAGCCAAGGTCGGGTCATGTAGGTTAGCCTTTCCAGGCTGACAGGTGTCGTTTAAGCATTGAAACGTCCCCTGTTCAGATGGTGGGGGTTGCCCACCCTACGTAGCGTGGGCTTTAGCCCGCGTTCGCCGCGAACCGGCACCAACGGATACCGGGACGACACGCGCCGCCTCCGCCCCAGGTATCCTCAGCATCGCGGAGCAGCCCGCCAGTGCGACCGGCCGCAGACTGCTGGGCGCCAAACACTCGTCGATCGCAAGCCGTGCCCCGAGATCACACACGCCGTTGTAATCGTCGAACACGATCGCCGCGCCGGGCAATGTGCGCGCCAGAGCGAAGGCGCACGCATCCGACGTTCCCGCGTAATAGTTCGCGTCGATGTGGACGAACGAGAACGTGTCGCCGCGCGCCGCGATCAGTCGAAACGTATCAAAAAACGTGCCGCGCCACACATCCATGCGGTCCAATACGTTCAACCGCTCCGCCTGCTCGAGGATCCGCCCGACCACGTCGCCGACGAAATCGTATTCGCGCCCCGTCATCATTCCGTCGTGCCACGAAGTCGGCAGCCGGTTCTGGAAGGCGTCGAGGACCAGCAGGCGGCGGTCGAGGTTCGCTAAGCGGGAAAGCGTCGCCAGCAGCAGTGAAGTCGCCCCACGGTACGCGCCGCATTCCATCATGTCGCCCGGCACGCCGCGCGTGGACCACCATGCCGCCACCAGCCCCTCCACCCGCACGCGCGGCAGCGACAGCCGCACGCCGGCGGAACGGAGCAAATCGAGCGCTTCGCCCAGAACGTCGGGCAACGGGAGCCGCTGGTGCATTTTCTGGCGCAATTCTCCCAACGGATTGACGATCGGCTTCCAGTCGCAAACCGGGAGCCCCGCTTTGCGTCTGCCCGAATAGTATCGCGGGAGATTTCGCAGGTAGTAGCGGGGCCCGAGCTGCAAAGCTCGCCGCGCCTTCGCCCAAACCGTCGACGCGTAAAGCGAGCCGTCGAAGAGCGCGTCGGTCATGCGAGTATTATTCATAGCACGTAGGGTGGGACCAGACCGCGAAGCGGGCGCCGGCCCACCATTCTCCTGCTGCTTCTTCCGCTGCTACCACTGCGCCGGTATCGTGAACACATCTTCAGCCGCTCCGTGGCGCCAACCCGACGGAGCGACGTGTCAATACCCGTCATTCATCGGTCCTTGCCACAGGGGTCCGCTGATCGTTGTGCCGCGCGGAGTGACGAGGGCCGCGTAAACGGCACCATCGATGTCGGCCGACACGAACTTCAAGTGGCCGTCGGCGAATGCGAAGTGAACGCCGGCGCCGATGTGGTACGACGAGGGCCAAGGCGCCGCCCCCTCGGCCTGGCTCAAGGCCGCGTTGATCTTCTCGAAACGCGCGGGCGCGGCACCACCGCCGCCGTTGGCGGCGCGGTAATCGACGTGACCCGATGAGCAACTGCCGTTGTCGCAAATGTAGCCACTGATGAAAAACGAGTTTCGCGTGGGAAAAGGAAAGGCCCACGTGCTGCCTGCGGAGGCATCGTAGCCCGCCCGCACGTTCTCCGAAAGCATGATCGTTTGCGACGTGCCGTCGGCAATGCTGTCGAGCGAGTGGAAGCGCGGCGGCGCGGCACCGCTCGCCGGCCAGGTGGCGATTCCCGGCGGCCAATTCTCCACGAAGAACAGCGACATGGCATAAAGCAACTGCCGGTCGGTGGGCGGCGGCGCGTCAGGCACGCCTGGGTTCAGGGAGATGATCCCGTTGCCATTCAAATCCATGTACTGCACGCCGGGCGTGGGGCTTAGGGCCGATCGCCAAGTCGCGGGCACGTCGGTCGGCATGGTGAAGCCGATCCCGTTGTTGACGACGTAGCTCAAATTGCCGTGCCCCGGCTCGGCCGAATCGTCCTCGGGACAAATCAACACGTCGATCTGCACCTGGGAGAGTGCTGCGTTAGTGGGGGACTGCACTGATTGCGCGAATTGCCATTTCCGGAAAATCTCGCCGCGCTCAATCCGGGGCAAGATTTGCACGACCCAGCTATGGTACGGGGTGCCATCGGCGCCATAGTATCCCGTTGCCGGAAAACGTCGCCGAGCATCCGTCTCACTCAGGGCCGCCAGGCCCACGTTGCGCAGGTTGTTGGCGCAGGTATTCCTGCGGGCCGCCGACCGGGCCTGCATCACCGCCGGCAGCAACAGCGCCATCAGCATGCCGATGATGGAGATCACCACCAGCAGTTCGATGACCGTAAAACCGCGCTGCATACGTGGTTGGATCATCGACGGGGCTCCATTATGTTTTCGCCGTGAACGACAAGCCGCGATCCCCATAGGGCTGCAATGGCGCATGACGCGGGCAAGGTAATCGACCCGATCCCAATTGGTGTTTGGTTCGCGGATGCAAAGCAGCCGCACGACGTATCGATCCCGCGCAGATAGGTGAGTAGCTGCGTGGCAACAAATATCGAGAACAGCACCGCGGCCCAGCGAAGCGCCGTCGCTCGCGCCGGCGGCATGGCGATCAACATGGCTCCGAGGGTCAATTGTAGAAAGGGAACGGTTGCCGCGACGACGACGCCGACTACCGGCGTCGTCAGCCGGTATGCGTAGATTGACGACAAATGCGCATATGGGTTCTCGATGTGGAAAATTGCCGAACGTACCAGGACGGCCCCGACCATGATGGTGACCAGGACCGCCGCCCTTCGGCCCCATGAGCTGCGCTCCTGCTCCGTCATTGGTCCCCCCCTTTTCCGCGCCACTCGTTCACGCCACCTTCGTATACGCGAACATTCCGGACCCCACGAGCGGATAACTGCCCGGCGACCACGTCGGCCCATCCACAGCTTTCGCTTTGACAATACACAACGACGTTGTCAGGTCGCCCCATCGCGGCGATCGCGTGCCGCAGCCGCAGATAGCCGGCGTCGACCGGGACATTCACCGCATTGGGCAGGTGATCGCGGTCGTAAGCGTTGGGGAATCGAGCGTCGACGAGATAACAATTCGACGAGTCGACGAGCCGATTCAGCCTATCGAGATTGATATGTGGAACGCGTGTTTCGAAAAACGCCGCCTGCACATTCGCAACGGCCGATGGCGAGCGCCAAAACGAGCTCGGCAGAACAAGCTGGGCGGCGAGACCCATGACAACCGTCAAGCCGAGCACCAGCCGCGACCCAGCGACGCGCTTCGATGCGATTCGAAGGGCAAGCACGGCACCGATCACAAACGTCAGCGACGTGAGGGAACAGGGGATCGAGAACAAGGCGTCGAGCACGCCGGGCTCGCTGGCGCTGACCACGATGGCAACGCCGTCCCACAAGGAAAGAAGCTCGCCGATGTCGGCGTCTCCGGCCTCCCTGGGCGGGTCGTAAATTCGAATTTTGCCGTTCTTCTCCCATCCAAGAAACAGCAGCCAGTGGTCGGCCATCGTTTGCCCTGGCGAGCGGACGTGTAGAATCACCGGCCGATCGACTAGGCGCAGGTGATCAACGGTAAAATGGCCATGGGCCGACGGATAGAGCCCAACATTGCGGATCGCTGTGCAGAGGTCCTCCGCCGTGCTCCCTCTCGCTGCCGTCAAGTACTTCGTCTCCACAATCTGCTCGAAACTAAACGGGCGACCGAGCACCTGCGCGGCGGCGTGTACGCAGTGCAACCCGCAGTACTGACTGGGCGACTCTCTCGCCGCGCGAGAGGGCTCCGCGCCTTCGGTTCCCGATCGGAGCAAAGCAAGGAAAACAAAGACGATCAGGCTTGGCCGGCTGCTCATGTGACGTGCCTCGATTTGCGTCGGATGAGAAACCCCACTATAGCGAGCAAGGCAAGCCCGAGGGCAAGCAGGAGCATTCGGAACGGGGAGCGCTTTTCGCCCGCGAGGCCGAGCCGATTCGCCACGGCGACCGCCTCCGAATCGACTCGGCGAACGACGTTTTGGCGCTCCCACACATATTCAATTGGGCCAATCGACTGAACTCTCTCTCCCTCCGGAATCAGACCCAGGATGGCGTCAATTTCGCGGTCAACGCGCGCTTCGTCGAACGACGCGTCGGTCACCGTTACGCGGTACGCTACGCGGGACACATGGCCATTGGCACCGACGTGCTCGCAAGCGCAGTCGGCGCTCCAAGGCGCAGAGGGATGGCTGCCCAAGGGCGAATCAAACACCGTACTGTAGTTGACGCGCACAAGGCCGCCCTCGAAAAGCGGCGACTCGTAATCCTCCAACCCCTTGTCGAGGGCGCGCGCGGTCAGGCGGTCGTTGGCACCTTGAGAAAACCGGATGGCCCGCAACGACCCCACCTCATCTTGCTCCACCATGAGCGTCCCGCAGGGATGCTCGGAGCGCGCTAAATGTGCGGGCGAATTCAGTAGGGCCGCCACTTCAGCGGTCCCGACGCCGACGTGACTCGAGGAGAAAAAGAGAGCCCAGGGGTAGTTGGAAAACGCCGCCATTTCAACGGCATCCAATCGCTCAGCGCGCGTCGACAAACGGTCTTGTCCGTGGAAACCGACGGCCTCGAGCTTCCGTCCATCCGACTCGATCTTGTTGTCCATGCTCTTGCATGAGAAAACCAACTCGACTGGGCCTGGCAAGTGCTTGGCGACGAACCGAAAGACGTTGCCGAATTCGGCATCATCGACGAAAGTCCACCCAACGAGTGCGCGCTCGTCGCTGATCGCCACGAAGAATCCACCACGCTGCCCGACTTGATAAAACTCGTTACCGACCGTGCCAGTACACTCGACAGTGCCTTTGATCCAGTAGCTGCGTTCAAAGAACGGTGCAGCCCACGCGCTGGGGGGACGCGCAAGCAAACAAACGCACGCGAGCGCTCCGACGCGGACAGTATAAGTGCAAAACGCGGGAGTGCGAGAGCTGCGACGCGCGATGAAAGCCGTTGGCACTTGAATCTCCGGTGGTCCAGCGATGACGAAGTCTTGTCGGGTGGGACGAAAAGGCCAAAAAAGCCGCGGCATCGCAATCGCGAGCTTCCTCAGTCCAGAAAGCTGTTATGGTGTGTAGCACGTAGTTGAATAATTCTTCGCGGAGCCACTGCAATTTGGGTTGTTGTTGTTAGCAGTTTTGCACGTCGTAGTCGACTTAGCATCTACGACGGACAGATTGCCGCCTTTAATCCAGATGTTCGTAAGGTTAACACAATTAGCGCCATTGGCTGCCGTGCAAGTATACATACCACTCTCGCCAGTACATTGCGCCGTGAAGCCTGTTTGCCCACCGGAAACAACGGGAGCAGGGACCGGGGTGCCTAACGCCACAATGAGTGCACAAATGGAAAATGCGCGCATGGTTCAGACTCCTTTTGCTTTAAAGTGGACAGAATACAAAGAATCGGTAGTTCAACGCCTCTCGCGTTTCGGTTCGCCGCCCATGCGGATGAAAAACAGGCCAACACGAGATCGGCGAGTCGGCAACCGCATTGGCTCCTCGGAACGAGTCTCATAGTATCGCACCCTACGTAGGTAGCTAGTGCCGTCATCATCCGGCACGGTGGTGACGAATCCCGTGGCGACGAATGGCGAACGCGCCGGCGTGTAGCGGAGCTTCGAGAGTAGCGAGCGGAATTTCAT
>DATLQY010000775.1:0-3764 GCA_035534975.1 Pirellulales bacterium | reverse complement strand
CAGGTCGGTGACCTTCCAATAGGCGTCGAAACCCTGGTAAACATTATGGTCCCCCCGCCAGACCACGCGCCGCAGCAGGTTGTTCACGCGGTCGGCACCCAATTGCTCGATGAGTGCCGCGTCTTTCTGTCCTGCCACGATGATGCTGTCGGCACATTCGATCTCGGTCTCGAGCAGCCAAGGGGCGCTGTTGCTGCCCGCCAGGCGGCACAGTCCTTTGCCTACCGCCGCGGTCAAGTGCTTGAGCTCGATCCGCACCTTACCGACCCCCTGCTGCGGCGCCGTGGCGCCGCCGCCGGCGGCGAACAAGCGCTCGCTCGTGGCCAAGAGGCCGTTGTTCCACGACAGGTAAAGCGGCTGCAAGTCGTTGCCGCGCAAGAACACCGCCTCGCCGCGCGCGATGCAATCGCGCAGTTGGATCTTGACCGGTTCGACGGCCGGCATGCCCATGGCCAGAATCATCGCGTCGCTGCCCGGCGCCGCCTTGACGTCGAACATCGATACGTCGAGATGGTAGGCGCCGCCCTGATCGGAAGCATTGCGCACCGTCAACACGCAGCGCTCCAGCATGACCGATTCAGCCCGCTGGGTCTCGACCAGCGCCCAATTCTCCGACAACAGCGTCCGCGGCATGTCGAGCTCCAATCCGACGCCGCGCAGCGCGAGGCTGCCGCCCGCCACCGTGATCATGCTCCGAGGATACGCCACCGTGTCGGTGTTGCTGGGGCGAAAAACGATTGTGGGCCGGAACATCTCGCCGGCGCGGACCGTCAAGCGGAGATTGCTCAGCGTGAACGGGGTCTCGTCATGAAGCCCGTCGTAGCGCAGCTCGATGACATCGCCGTTCTTGGCCGCGGCGCAGGCCGCCCGCAGGCTCGCATAGTACCCTTCGCCTCGCGGATCGTCGCAAACGACGAGCAGGCCCGGGGCCAGCGGGACGGGAAGCGATGTCGACGCGTCGTCGGCCTCGCCTTCGGTCGCCGCCGCCGCGGTTGGGCGCGCGTCGTTGGTTCGTTCGTCGAGATCGGTGGTTTCATCCGGCGGCCCATCGACCGATTCGTCGGGCATGGCGTCCGGCGCCGCGGTGGAAGGCGCGGTGGAAGGCGTTGTGCGCTGCTTCGGCGAATTGTTGGACCTCGCCGAATCGTCCGAGGGCAAATCGCCGGTCGGCACGCGATTGCCGGGCTGTGTTTCCGCTTGCGAGCCGTCGGTACGGTCGTCGCCGGCGGGCATTTCACCGTCCGGGTGTCGGCCGCTTCGCGACCCATTCGCCGGTGCCTTACCGTCTTCGTCCGCCGCCCCTGGCTTAGGTGACGGCGACGCCGGTGGGCCGACGACCGCCGCCGTGCCGTCACTGGGGACGCCGGCCAGAGAATCGAGGGTCGGACCGAGGTAATCGAGCAACGCCACGCCGCAGAGCAATCCGGCCACCGGAACCATCCAGGGGATGTGGCGTCGGATGAGCGATGGTTGCAGAGCGGTGGTCGGCAACCAGTGCGAGTCGTCGCCGCCCGACACGGTGATTCCGAGTTGTGCCGCGAGCAGGTGGAGGTCGTGGATCAGGTCGCGCGGGTGTTGCGGCCGACGCCGAGGATCTTTGGCCAGCAGCTTGCGCATGAAGACGGAAAGTTCTTCCGGAAGCGTCGGGTTCATCTCGCGCGGGTCGGGGGGCGCATCGCTACTGTGCTGCAAGAGCTTCTGCAAGACCGTGCCGTCGGGAAACGGGGGCCGCGCGGTGAGCATGAAATAGAGAGTGCATCCCAGCGAGTAGATGTCGCTTCGAACGTCTGCGCTGCGCGGGTCGCGGGCCTGCTCGGGCGAGATGTAGTCGAAGGTCCCCAACGTCACGCCGCTGGCGGTCAGGTCGTCGCCGTCGGGCTGGACCTGGTGCAGCCGGGCCAGTCCCATATCGACCAGTTTGGCGCGGCCGCCGGCGGTGACGATCACGTTCGAGGGTTTGATGTCGCGATGGACCACGTCACGGCTGCAAGCATGGGCCAGCGCTTCGCTGATCTGCAGCATGTAGCTGACAGCCTCGGGCAAAGACAAGATGCCCTTCTGCCCGACCAACTCGCGTAGATTGATCCCCTCGATGAACTCGAAAACGATGTAGTTCAGCCCCTTGTCCTCGCCCACATAGTAGACGCGGGCGATGTTCTCGTGGTCGAGCCGGGCGGCCGACTGCGCCTCGTTCTGGAAACGGCGGCGCGTCTCGTCATCGGCCCCCTGATCACGGGACAGAACCTTGAGGGCCACTTCGCGGTTGAGCATGGTGTCCACCGCGCGGAACACCGCCCCCATTCCCCCGCCTCCCACGTACTCCTTGAGTTCGAAGTGGTTCAACTTCTGGCCGGCCAACAACTGGCCCAGCTCGAACGGGGCAGTCGGCCGGGCCGGGCCGGCGGCCGGCACAGGAGGACGCTGGGTAATGACCGTTCTCTCGTCCGGGTCGCAGGGCGAACCACCCGGCAATAAGTCATCGGCACCGGCGCCATCGGCACGGGGCGTTAGTTCCAACGGTCGGTGGCTCGAACCGGGCTTAGTCATCAGCAGAGACGGCCCTTGGGTCATCCATGAAGTTTGTCTGGGGACGAGCGTCCCCTAATGAGAATTGGCGCTAACTGCTAATACCCCATCGTATTTCGACGCCTTGAATTGGTCAATGACGGTTGTGCCAAGCTTGGACGAAAGCTTTTCTCGAAGGGGATGTCAGGATGAGGAGTCATTGCGGGTTTTTCCAGGGTTTTATCGAATTTGGGATTTTCTCAAGTTGGACACTTTGGCCAATGGGAAAATCCGGGTTGCACAAAAACTAGGCAGTCGGCCTTTTGCACGAATTCAGGCAGGCCTGCCTCAAAGTTGGGCAGGCAAGTCGATTCTTCGTAAGTGCTAGCAGTGCAATGCTATCCGTGCTGCGCTTGACCCGGTCCACACGATGTTGACGAGTGGGGTCCGATGGCGACCCCACGGAAAAGGAGTTTCACCCAACCTCGCGCAGGAGACAAGCGATGCACACGAAGGAGTTCGAGATCTATCGGAAGGCCGACGAGATGTACCGGGAGGGCCCGGACTGGGTCACCTTTTTCCGGCAGATCCTCGGAGTGAACGGAGTCATGCGGACCGCCTACGCCGATCCGGCCCAATTGGCCGCATTCAAACAGACTGCGGAATATACCGCGATCCAGGAAATGGTGGCCAAACTGCGGGAGCGGAGTAACGTCCTACCGCAACCGCAGGAGCCGACACGGGTGATTACCGTCAGGCTGCCGCAAAGCATGCACGAGTCACTGCGGGTCGAAGCCCACGAGTGTCGTACCAGCGTGAACAAGCTCTGCATTTCGAAGCTCTTGCAGATGGTCGACGCGGAACTCGTGCCCGCCGACGGCGTGGGGGCCGAATAGCAAAACGGCAAACAAAACGAGGTTCGGAACGGGCCTGTAAGCCGGGTTTTGTCCCCGCGCGGCGAAAGCCGCGCGGGGGACGGTCATTTCTCTAGGAGGCCGATTGCTCGGCCCCTCCAGCAGCCTACCCGGAAGTCGGTGGCGCACCGGACCGGTGCGCGTCTGCGCTCGCGCGAGCTTGCGCCGCGCGCCGCGGACTGCTCCCTGTTTGGCATTGCTCCGGGCGGGGTTTACCTAGCCAGGCTGGTCACCCAGCCTGCTGGTGAGCTCTTACCTCACCGTTTCACCCTTACTCCGCGGCGCCAGGGGCGACCGCGGGGCGGTTTGCTTTCTGTTGCACTTTCCCTGGCCTTGCGGCCGGTG
>DATLQY010000774.1:0-2817 GCA_035534975.1 Pirellulales bacterium | reverse complement strand
AACCGGTTTTCCGGCCCTGGTCAAATTGGATACCACCTTGTTACCATGGCGGTGTGCGACGGCAGGGAGGAATTTAAGCTAAGCTTGGCCAAGAGGGCTTCAACCATGTGTGGAATCGTCGGTTATGTCGGCCCGCGCGAGGCGGGCGAATTCCTGCTTCGTGGATTGCGCCGACTGGAATACCGCGGCTACGATAGTTCCGGCGCGGCGACCGTCACGCCCGGCGGTCGCTTGTCCGTGACCAAAGCTGCCGGACGTCTCGACCGGCTTGCCGAGAAACTGGACGATACACCCATCGTCGGCCAGATCGGCATCGGCCACACCCGCTGGGCGACGCACGGCGCGGCCACCGACGAAAACGCCCATCCTCACATCGGCGGCAACGACCTTCTGGCGGTCGTCCATAACGGCGTCATCGAAAACTACCTGCCGCTCAAGGAACGGCTCGAAAGCCAAGGTTACCGTTTTCGCTCCGCGACCGACAGCGAAGTGATCGCGCACCTGATCGCCAGTTGTCTCGAACGGCAACTGGAGGAAAACGCCCCTGCGGCAGGCGACGACGGCGACGCCCCCCTGGTTACCGCCGTCGCCGCGGCCCTGGCCAAGCTGCAGGGCACCTATGGGCTGGCCGTCGTGTTCCGCGACCATCCACACGTATTGATTGCCGCCAGGCACGGCAGCCCGCTGGTGGTCGGCGTCGGCAACGGCGAACACTTCATCGCCAGCGACGCCTCGCCCTTGGTCGGCCAGACGGACCAGATCGTCTACCTGGCCGACCACGAGTTGGCCGTGATCAGGGCCGGCTCACTGCGCGTGATCCATCGCGACCAGGGCGAAGTGCGGCACGCCGTCCACTTGCTCGATCTTGACGCGGGCGACGTCGACCGCGGCAGGTACGAACACTACATGCTCAAGGAAATCTTCGAGCAACCCGAAACGCTTCAAAACACGATGCGCGGGCGATTGAGCCTGGACGACGCGACGGCGCATTTCGGCGGGCTGAACCTGACGCCGCAGCAGCTTCGCTCGGTCGACCGGATACTGCTCACGGCGTGCGGCACGAGTTGGCACGCGGCGTTGGTGGGCGAGTACCTGATCGAGCAGTTTGCCCGGATTCCCGTCGAGGTCGAGTACGCCAGCGAACTGCGTTATCGCAATCCTCCGCTGGACAACCACACGCTGGTATTCGCGATCACGCAAAGCGGCGAAACGGCCGATACGCTGGGCGCGCTGCGCGAGCTGAAGCGGCAGGGGCACCCGACGTTGGCGATCTGCAACGTGGTCGGTTCGAGCATCGCGCAGGAATCGGAAGGCGGCATCTACCTGCACGCCGGGCCGGAGATTGGCGTGGCCTCGACCAAGGCCTTCACCTCGCAGTGCGTGGCATTGACGATGCTCGCCTTGTACTTCGGCCGGCTGCGACACTTGAGTCATGCGCAAGGGTTGCGCATCGTCGAGCAACTACGGTGCTTGCCCGAGCAGGTGCGGCAGTCGCTGGCGACCGACGCCGAAGTACGGCGGATCGCGGCCAAGTACCACCTGTGCCAGAACTTCCTCTACCTGGGTCGGCAGTTCAACTTTCCGACGGCCCTGGAAGGGGCGCTGAAGCTCAAGGAAATCAGCTACATCCACGCCGAGGGCTACCCGGCCGCCGAGATGAAACACGGTCCGATCGCACTGGTCGACGAGAACACCCCCAGCGTATTCCTGATTCCCCAAGGACCGGTCTACGACAAAGTGATGTCGAACATGGAGGAGATCAAGGCCCGCGGCGGGCCCGTGATCGCCATCACCTGCGAGGCCGGCGCGCGCGCGGCCGAGTTGGCCGACGACGTGATCCTGGTTCCATCGGTCGAGGATTACCTGCAGCCGATCGTGACCAGCATCCCCTTGCAACTCCTGGCCTATCACATCGCCGTGCTGCGGGGTTGCGACGTGGACAAGCCGCGAAACCTGGCCAAAAGCGTGACGGTCGAGTAACAGTTCTTGGTGCATCTTAGCTTAGGGATTCGGGGATTCTTCACACGGCGGTTACGCCGACGCCCTGAAAGGGCGCGCTGCAACAGCCAGGGGCAACGCCCCTGGTTCGCAGAACGAAAACCTGTTGTAAGCCCCACCGGGGCGCGCTGAGTGTTTTGCCGCCGCGACGCTCAGCGCGCCCCCTTGGGGCTTAACGAGGTTTGGCGCGCGTCCGAGTACTAGAGGCGTTGCCGTGAGGCTATTACAGCGCCGCACCTTCGGTGCTATTTCCGGGCTAGCGCATTCCGGTTGGAAGGCCTGACCCTGCGCCATTCGCGGCATCCCCGAATGGTGGGGTTGCCCGCCGATTGAGCCATTCCGTCAGCGATCGATGACTCCACGATCGAACCCAGGTGGTCGCTTTCGTCCTGGGCAAAATTATTTGACATAAGTGCCTGCAATCAAATAGGTTGTAGCGCCAGCCATGGCAGTCGCCAGCGCGACGGGCCAAGATTCTCATGATACAATGCGAACTTTATTTGGGCGATTGGACACTTTATTGCGTAAGACTAATGTCCGAATCGTGTATAGACTGAAGGCCGTGGCGAGTCGGGATTGGCTCGCGACGCCCTCGTTAACAACGGAATTGAGCCTTGGCGGGCGTAGGAGTCGCAAGGAACACCGCCTTGACTGCGGCAAGAGGGAAGGGGACTTCCATGCATACCGACTACTTGAACCCTGTCATTCGTCAGCTCCGCGACCAGCAAGTACGCTTCGCTCCACGGGAAAAGAAGCTCGATCAGGCCAACCGCGCAGAGCGGCTTCTGGCCGAACTCGATCCTGGCCGAACCTACACCT
>DATLQY010000773.1:0-8240 GCA_035534975.1 Pirellulales bacterium | reverse complement strand
CACCGTTTTTCCTCGTGAGCTGCGTTATCCAATCGATTGTCCACCTTTCATTCTACCGACCGCCGGGCGGTTTTACCTGGTAGCACGGCATCATCGTTTCGTGTTTTCGTGATTCCCGCCCTTCGAACGCGCCGTCGCTCAAATTCGGCCGCGGCCGGTTCCATCGTTATTTCCGACGCCATGCGACCCGCGTTCGGCGTGACGCTCATAAAGCTGGCAAACTTGGCACGGCCCTCAAGCGGAGAACCGTCATGGTCGCGCCCACCGACGAAGGGGCCGTTGTGACCGGCAACCCCCGAAGGTGGCTTACATCCGGCCCAGCTTGTCGCCCGCTCCGTTGGTTGCAGAATGGCCGAGGACGGCGACGATAGTTGTGTTGGTTCAGCCTCGCCCCAACGCTCCCGCGGTCTGGTTAGCACGATGCCGAAAACACGACGCCGAACGAGCTCCGCGGTCCAATCGCCATTGGAAACCTACCTGCGGGAAATCAACGAGACTTCGTTGCTTTCGGCCCGCGATGAGCAGGATCTGGCGGTGGCGATTGGCCAGGGAAACATCGAGGCCCGCGACCGCATGGTCCGCGCCAACCTGCGGCTGGTGGTCAACATCGCGCGCGGCTATACCGGCAAGGGCCTCGCCCTGCAAGACCTGATCGAGGAAGGCAATCTTGGTCTGTTGCGCGCCGTCGAGGGCTTCGACCCGGCGATGGGGACCCGGTTCTCCACGTACGCCAGCTACTGGATCAAGCAGTCGATCAAGCGAGCGCTGATCAACACGGCCAAGACGATCCGTATTCCGGCCTACATGGTGGAGTTGCTCAGCAAGTGGCGGCGGGCGACCGTGCGGCTCTCGGAGGAATTGGGCCGCACGCCGACTCCCGAGGAGATCGCCCGCGTGCTCGGTCTGCCACGGAAGAAGCTGCCGATCATCAAGAAGGCGATTCGGATCTATAACTCGACGCCGCAGACCGACCAGGCTGAGGCGGGCTGGTCATTGGGTGAAATGGTCATGGACGACCGCGCCAAGAGCCCCGAAGACGAAATGCAGGACGGGGACGACATGACTCATGTGATGCGAATGCTGGAGACCATGGACCAGCGCGAGGCCACGATCCTGCGCCTGCGTTTTGGCTTGTCCGACAACGAACCACGCACGCTCAAGGAAATCGGCGAGCAACTCGGACTCACTCGCGAACGCGTGCGGCAGATCGAAACCGAAGCGCTCGCCAAGCTGGCCGAAAGTTTGCAGGGCACGGCTTGAGATCCCTTGGACCCGTTCCCGGCTCCGGGGAACGCCCTTGCGGCCGCTCCGCGGCCAGGTCGTCGGTCGATCTCAAGCCTGGCGCGCTAGGTGCCCATTGGCTCCGACTCGAACTTCTCCGCGCCGGTGCGACGCGCGCGGAAGGCGGCCGCGACCAATTCAGCGGCGGCCTCGACACCCAGCCGTGTGGTGTTCACGACCAAATCATAATGGGCCGGATCGTCCAGGTCTTCCAGGTCGAATGGTGCAATGCTTGTGCCGCTCGGTGCCATGTCATACTTGTCTTATTCGCGGACCCAAGACGAAGCTGTTCTGGCCCAATCTTTGCTTCAACCTTAGGCGATGACGCTTGGTCCTCGGGCCAAAACGGCACTGCGGCGCGTTCCGTGGCAGTGCCGGACACGGTCGAAAGGGTGAAAAAGGTCGGATCTTGTGGTACGGTGGAACGCGCCAACGTAACACAAACGATGACTATGCTGTACACTTCCTGCCCGCGATGGTCATAGTTTGGCCAGCCGCGCGGAAGTTGATAAGCAGGTTTGCATGAGTACACGGTTCATTCTGCGGATGGCTGCCCCCATGGTTGGCCTGAGCTTGTTACTCTTGGCGGTGGGCGTAGTCGCCGCCTGGTACGTCCACAGCCAGCAGAAAGAGAATTCCGATCTGTTGGCCGGCGATGTTTCGAGCATGTTGACGGCCGAGGACCTGGAAATACAGATGCGCGAAGTGCGAAACCGGTTGAACCGGTACTTGCGCTTGCACGACCGGAAATACCTTGACGAAATCCCCGCCTTACGCGCGCAAACTCTCGACCTTCTTGAACAAGCCAAGGGCCTCGCTCGCAACCCCAAGGAACTAGAACTGGTGGCCGAGGTCGACCGCGGTTGCCAGCACTTTTTCAGCCACGTGGACCAGTTGATGGAGCGGCTCCAGCGCGGCGATGCGCCGTCGGCCGTGGGGACCATGATCGACGACGTGATGCAAGCCGAAATCTTCGCCCCGGCCCGGGAGTACGTCGAGTACCTCCGGAGGGTCGTCGAAAACTCCCAGGAGCAAAGCCAACGGTCGGCCAACCGGATGCGGCTCGCGCTTTTGCTGTTGGGCGTGTGCGGCTCGGTCGGCGGGCTACTGGCGGGCTTTGGAATCGCTCGCGGCGTCAGTCGCTCGATTGTCCAGCTCAGCGTGCCGGTGCATGGCGTGGCGGGTAAGCTGAACGAGGTGATCGGGCCCATCACACTTTCGGCCGGCGAAGGTTTCGAGGAGCTGGAATCGGCTCTGCGCGACATGGCCGACCATGTGGGCACCGTGGTCGAACGGCTCGAGCAGCGCGAACTGGAAGTTCTTCGCGGCGAGCAACTGGCGGCGGTCGGTCAGTTGGCCGCCGGTATCGCCCACGAGGTGCGTAACCCGTTGATGGCGATGAAGATCCTGGTCCAGGCCGCCGTCGCGCGGGACGACGGCGGAGGACTGCGCGGCCGGGACCTGATGGTGGTCGATGAGGAAATCACGCGCCTCGAGCAGTCGATTCAGTCCTTGCTCGATTTCGCGCGGCCACCGCAGCTCGCCAAGTCGACGGTCGATGTGCGCGGCCTGGTCTCGCAGACTTTGGACCTGGTTTCCGCCCGCGCCGAGCGACAGCGCGTGGCCGTACACTACGAACCGCCGGCGCAAGCGGTCGATGTCGAAGCCGACAGCGGTCAAATCCGCCAGGTGCTGTTGAACTTGCTGTTCAATGCGCTCGATTCCGTGTCAGTCGGCGGCCGGATCGAGGTTCGAACGGTCGCCAATGACGTTCGAGCCGAGCGGCCGGTGTTGGCATTCGACGATGACCGCGAACCGGCGTTTCGAAGTCTGTTGTCGTCGCACGCCGCCGCGGGTGGTCCGCTCAAGGCCGCCGACGGCTGGTGCTCGATCCACATTGCCGATTCGGGCGAGGGCTTGCCGGCCGAATTGGGCGACCGCATTTTCGAGCCTTTCGTGAGCACCAAGGAGACAGGCACCGGCTTGGGGCTGCCGATCTGCCGGCGGATCGTCGAGGCGCACGGAGGTAGGATCGAGGCGGTCAACCGGAAGCAAGGGGGCGCGGAGTTCGTCGTGTTGCTTCCGCGCACGGGGCCAACTATCGCTCGCGGCGGCGATTCGCCCCGTACCATCACCGTGCCCGCGGCGGCCGCGCACCTGGGGATCCCATGATGTCGCGGCTGCTGGTGGTCGATGACGAACCCAACGTGCTTTACTCGCTCGAGACGTGCTTGAGCTCGAACACGCTGGAGGTGATCTCGGCGGGCACCGCGAAGGAAGGGCTGCGACTGGTCGAGACGCGAAAGCCCGACGCGGTGATCCTGGACGTTCGGCTCCCCGACATGTCGGGGCTGGACGCCTACGACCGAATTCGCCAGATCGACCCGCGCTTGCCGGTGATCGTGATCACCGCCTTCGCCAAGACCGAAACGGCGATCGAGGCGATCCGACGCGGCGCCTTCGAGTACTTGCTCAAGCCGGTCGACTTTCACCGTCTCCGCGAAGTGGTGCAGAAGGCGCTGGTCGTCAGTCGCCTGAGCCACGTTCCGGCCGTGTTCGACGCCGAGATGGAAGAGACCGACAGGCCGACCGACCGCATCGTGGGCCGCGCCGCCTCGATGCAGGAGGTTTACAAGTCGATCGGACGCGTCGCCCCGCAAGACGTCACGGTGCTGATCCTGGGCGAAAGCGGGACGGGCAAGGAATTGGTCGCCCGTTCGATCTACCATTACAGCCGCCGCGGCGAGGGACCGTTTCTGGCGATCAATTGCGCCGCGATACCAGAGGCCTTGCTCGAAAGCGAGCTGTTCGGGCACGAGCGGGGAGCCTTCACCGGCGCCGACCAACGCCGGATCGGCAAGTTCGAACAAGTCAGCGGCGGCACGATCTTTCTCGATGAAATCGCCGACATGAGCGCCGCGACGCAGGCCAAGGTGCTGCGGCTCTTGCAGGAGCAGCGCTTCGAACGAGTGGGCGCCAACGAGACGATCCAGACCGACGTGCGTTTGATCACCGCCACCAACAAGAACCTCCAGGCGCTGGTCGACGAGGGGAAATTCCGCCAGGACCTGTACTACCGCTTGAACGGGTTCACGATCCAACTGCCGCCGCTGCGCGACCGCCGCGACGATTTGCCGCTGTTGATAGACCACTTCCTGAGGCAGTTCAACCGGGAGCTGGGCAAGAACGTCCGCGCGGTCATGCCCGACGCGCGGCGGGTGCTCGAATCGCACGGCTGGCCCGGCAACGTGCGCGAGCTGCAAAGCGCGCTGAAGTACGCCATGCTCCACGCGACGAGCGAGATCCTCACGGCCGATTGCCTTCCCGAAAACCTGCGTCCCAGTCATCCGCTTCCTGCCCCGGCGGTAGTAGCGCCGGCCGCCGGCACGCTCGATGTCGCTCCCTTGGTCCGCAAGCTCCTCGAAGGCAAGGAGCCCGACATTTACCGCCAGGTGTATGCGGCCGTCGATCGCGTCGTATTGGAAGAAGTCCTCAGGCACGTGCGCGGCAACCAGTTGCAGGCCGCGGAACTACTGGGCATCTCGCGGACCACGCTCCGCGCCAAGCTCCGCTCGCTGGGATTGGCGGTCGAGAAGTGGCTTCTGCCCGAGGGCGATTATCCTCCTCGTAAGGGGCCGTAATGCGCCTGCACGATCCTTGCGGCGCCGGACTTCCGTGCCAGCGCATTTTTTTTGCGCGCGTGGCCGTCAAGCAATCGCCGCCGACCAGGTCCAGTGCCGGTCGGTCGTCTGACGAACCTGGGCAGAGTCGAACCCGAGCTCTCCAACCAGCGCGCGAATCTCGCCGAGATTCAACGCCGCGCGGAGCGATGCCTCGAACAAAGCGCGCTGGTGGCCGTTGGCCCCGGCGGCGTAGGTCTCGACCAGTTGCCGTACGGTCGCCTCGTCGTGGGGACGCGACAAATCGCGAAAAAAGATCAAGCCCCCCAGACGCGCGACTCGGCGGGCCTCGACCAGCGTGTCCCGCGGCTTGGGGATGTGATGCACGATGCTGTTGGAGATCACGGCCGCGAACCGTCGGTCGCCGAAGGGAAGCCGCTTCGCGTCGACGCGCTCCAGCTTGATCCGCGTTTCCAGCCTGGCCGCGGCGACATTGCGTCGACCCAGGGACAACATATTTTCGGCCAGGTCGATCGCTACGACGCGAACTGTGGCGTGCCGGCGGCACAACTCGATGGGTATTTGCGCGGTTCCGGTCCCCACGTCGAGCACTTCGGCCGCCTGATCGGCCAGATCCGCGCCCGCCGCCGAGGCGGCGGCCAGAAAATCGGCGGCGAACGCCGCGTTGACCGTCGCGTGATCCATCGCGTCGTAATCGGCCGCCTCCCGCGGATCGTCCATCACTTCCGGTTCGAGAACGCGTTGCAAGGGTTTCGTCATCGTACTCCCGGAGCGAGATCAACGTCCGTGGCCAAGAGCTCTGACTGAAAGATTTTGGGCGACGGCATCCGTGGGATCTCTCGGGGGACAAACATTAGTTCATCGGCGATTGTAACAGCGTGGGGCAGGTTTCCAACCTGCCATAAACGCTTTCTTGTCCG
The DNA here is from genome assembly GCA_035534975.1 of Pirellulales bacterium. Taxonomy (GTDB): domain Bacteria; phylum Planctomycetota; class Planctomycetia; order Pirellulales; family JAICIG01; genus DATKSN01. Next base: position 2,398 of record DATLQY010000773.1, on the reverse strand, counting down.
GTTGGAAACCTGCCCCACGACCGGTTAGAATCTCACGGCGTAAAGTGTCGCGGAATTCGTAAGAATTCCGAGTGTCGCCGCAACCTGACGAACGTCGAGGACGGTTTTCTCAATGGCAAGAAGTACGTTTTGACGGCTTTCCTCGTTCCCACGCTCCGCCGACCCGCTGCGCGGGTGCCCCGAACGGCTCTTCGGCCGCTCTGCGGCCCATCTCTGACGTTTCCCAAATCACCCGGATTCATGCGAATCCAGAATAACTTTGGCCGTTTTTCATCGTCACCATCGTCACGCATCGTCACTCCGCAATGCGGGGGGTAATCAGCAAAGGCTTGCGGCGATTGTGGCTTGCCCGTTTTTCGAGCACGCTTCGGCGACCGAGAGCCCCGTCGTGGACAGTCGATTTCTCACATAATTACATAGGCTGAAAAAGTGTTTTCTATAGTTGTTTTTGGTATATTTCATTCACGCCTGGCATCGCCCGACGGGCTGGCTCTCGAACCCCATCTGCCCCGTATTTGGCAGCCACCGCCCGAAAACGATGCACATCCAACGGCTCGCAATTGCCGTCTCGGCCAGCGCCCAGAGCCAGACGCTGGAGCTCCGCCCGCCCCATTGGTAGTAATACGACTGTCGAGGCAATCCCCCACTCCCGCGGCGCTTTCGCTTAATCCTTCCACCTTTCGCCTTCATCCTTCCTGTGCCCCCCCTGGCAGTAAGTTAGGAATTTCAGCGTCAGCAGCGTCAGCAGCGTCAGCACGAAGCTGTTCGCCGCGCGCAACATGCGGCTGCTAATAGGCTTGTGAAGGTCCCTGCGATTGCGGCGCGATCGAACGGCCAGCGTCAGCCAGCGTCAGCATGGCCGCTGCCCAGCGTCAGCGTCGTAGTTTAGGCTTTGCCACTTAACGGGACGTCACTTTTGCGCAGTCAGGCTGGAAATCCTTACCTACGTCAAGCCTCCCCGCTCCCGCAGCGCTTTCGATTCATCCTTCATCCTTCCGCATTCATCCTTCCTGAGCTCCGCCCGCAAGCACGAAATCTCTCGAAAACGGCGTCCAAGTCGTCCAAGTCGTCCATCTACTAATAGGGGGGTGCGTCGCGAGTATCGCAAACCATTACAAATCAGTGATTTGCGAAAACGAATTCGCTCCAGGCCACGCCGGATGGGGCGGCGCAAGTCGTCCAATAAGTCGTCCAAAAATGGCGCGCATGTCGTCCAATTTCAGTAGTTTCGCCTGCCAGGCACTGGCTTCGTGGGCGCAACTGCGGGTTGAGCATTCCCCAGCGCGACGAATTCAATGGCGCCTTTCGTGCCATTCTTGCCACTCTCGTCCTCGATCGTACCGCCGATCTGGCTTGGATCTCGCTTCAAACTGCGAATTTGCGCCTTGATAACGGCTCCTCCTGGAGCCGCCCCGCCAACGTGGGCGTTTACTATGGCAGGACTTTTCCTACGGCCTAGCCGACGGCGGCGCCCTTGGCTGGTGAATCGTGCATACGTTGGGCTGACGAGAAACGCGCCGGTTGCGGACGTGGCCGACGGCGCGTAGGCTTGAGCGGCAGGCGTGGGCATATTCTGGTCCTTAAGGGCGGCACAAATGGGGCTCCTCAACTCGATCGGCGCATTCGTCGCGGCACAACTGACCGCGAAACTTGCGGACCACGCTCCAGCCTCGCCAGTCGCCTCGGCGGCAGGGCAAAATGACCTGTCGCGCCAGCAACGTGCCGACGAGCCGGCGGATCCCAGCGGCACACTCGATCTGGCCGCGGAGAATCGCGGGCTGCGAGAAGCGCTGACGCGGTTCCGCAAGGTCCAGACGGAGCAAGCGATCGAGATCCTGGCGCTCAAGCAGCAACTGGCGATCTACCAACGCAAACATCCCCACCTTCGCTTGAAGCCGCAAGACCGCGTTTTTTGGACGGCGCTTTCCTTGCTCTGGGGAGGCTGGAAATCCGCGCTTCTGGTCGTCAAGCCGGAGACCGTGGTTCGCTGGCACCGCAAGGGCTTCAAGTTGTTTTGGAAGATCAAGTCCACCGTCCCGGCGCGAGGCCGGCCGACGATCGCCGACGAAGTTCGTGTCTTGATCGTGAAAATGTCGGTCGAGAACGTCACCTGGGGCGCGCCGCGCATTCGCGCGGAACTCGCGCTCTTGGGGCACGCGGTTGCGGAGCGCACTGTCGCCAAATACATGAAGCGCGGCGACAAGCCGCCGTCGCAGACGTGGCGAACCTTTCTGAATAATCACGTCGGAGACATCGCTGCCGCTGGCGATACTGGGTCATGGCCTGGGGCAGGATTGAGCCTGTTACGCGCCACCCGGCCGCTTAAGCCGGCGCCCCTCGGCGGCTCAAGGGTGGGCTGGACGTCCCAACCGTTCGTGACGCATTCACTCACCGTCGC